>DAOTTR010000483.1:0-2222 GCA_034437715.1 Caldilineaceae bacterium | reverse complement strand
GCGTAAATAAGGTACCCTATTTTTACCATGATGTACACGAGTAACGTGCCTGATTAACTGCCGTGGTATCTACGCCCAACTGTACGAGTAGATCCCGGCGTAAATAAGGTACCCTATTTTTACCATGATGTACACGAGTAACGTGCCTTATTAACTGCCGTGGGATCTACGCCCAACTGTACTAGGAGTAGATGCAGGATGCGCTGTTGCGTGGCAGTTGACCCGTGATGTCGAACATAGGGTTGAAAAATGAACGAAGGAGCAAAAATTTTAGATAGCATAATACCCTTTGGCGCTAGTTTAAATAGGAAATTCGTCCTACTTCTAGCCCTAAAATAACCTATTGATCACGGTACAATCTACAGAAGCGTAGGTGAACAGGTTGCCGGTCACGTTGTAAACGTGGATTGACTATGGAATCGGTCGCGCACCCGCGGCAAGTTGGCTCAGGTAGCTGGCCAATTGAGCGCCATCCAGCGCCCCCACATGTTTGGCGACCACATACCCATTCCCATCCAGGAAGTAGGTGGTGGGATAGCCACGCACCAGGTAGTGGGCCGCGACCACGCCTGCGCTATCCAGCAACACAGGGTAAGGGATCTGCGCTTCGGCCACATAGGGCTCGACAGTCGTGGCCGCCTCTTTCACGTTAATGCCAATAAATTGGATTGCTGCTGTCGCGCTCTTGGCACCGTCCACGAGTACCGGTGTCTGTTTGCGACAATAAGGGCACCAGGTGCTCCAGAAGCTAAGAACAACCGGTTGACCGCGCCAATCAGCCAAGTTGGCCGCCGGTTGTGCAGATGAGAGCAGGGGTAGGGTAAAAGTAGGGGCGAGGTTGCCCGGCGCTAGGCCAATTGTCGGCAGGGTAACCGGCATAGCAAGTAGTGCGGCCGGCGGAATGGCAGTTGGTTTGGTCACGCCATTCGATTGTTCCGCCGGCCAGAGCGTAAAGGGGCCAATGCGTTCCAGCCCCGGCGCAAGGGCGTTGGTGTCGGCCCTGATCGCGCGCACGGTGGCAACTGGGATTGGCAGTGAGTTACTCACCCCTTGGATAGCGGGTATGGGCGCAACGCTGTCCACGATTGGGTCGGCTGGGTCGGCTGGTAGATTGATCGCGCCATTGGCCGCGGGACCAAAGCTGATCTGCGCCTTTGCCTGCCATTGGCGTAAAAGTGTTGCGCGATCTAATTTCGTTACCCCAACCTGCTGGCTAACAAAGCGATCAATGATAACCAACCGCGCAAATTCAGCTTGAAAGTCGGCCAGGGTCATCTCAACGGTGGCAAGGGCAGCGACAAGCGCAGGTCGGTCGCGGCCCTGGTGCGCCAGCCAAACATTGAGTGCGGCCACCTGTTCCTGGGCCGAAAGCTCAAAGGTGGCGGCGTGGGCAGCCTGTAAGACCAGTTCGCCATTGATCAGTTGATCAAGCTGACGCGCCTTGTCGGTAACAACGGGTTGCGAAAATAGTGTTCCGATAGCCAGCTCAACCTTGGTCGCTTGTGTCAGTGCCGCAAGTGATAGCCGCGTGCCATTGACCTGTGCTACAACTGGATTGTTGGCGTCGTCAAGATCAAACATCGCTGGCAGCGGTTGGCGCGCATTGCCATCGCTGGCCGCCAGATCCGACATTTTCTGCAAGGTTTCCGGCACTGCTGCGGCGGAAATAGGCGTGATGGCCGTGACAACTTCGGTATGCGCTGGTGCCATTAGACGCAGAAATGCTATCATCAGCACGCACGCAATGGTGCTTGCGCTGAGTAACGCAAGCTTGGGTCAAAAGGGCTGCCTTCGCAAATTTATGGATAGGCTGGGCATTTCTCTCCATTCAATGATAATACACGTTTCACTGCTCAATCATCCTGGTATAGTCACGAGCAGCACAGAAAGTAACTCATTACCCCTGTAAAAAGTGTACCTTTCGGGCGCTCGTCGATATAACCATAAAATGCGTTGCCAAATTTGGTTAGATGAAAGCGCTAATGGAAGATTGATTAATTTAGTATGAACTACTACGGGCGTATGTAAATCAGCAATATATCCTAGATATTGGGATATGCCAGCGTATGAGGGTGGTTGTTATATAACGCATGTTACGCAGGCGTAATGACAAGCTGCGTAGGGGCATGAGGTGGGCGGCGGCCCAACCTTTGGTAAAGACCCGTGACTTGATTCGCCGCCGACCTCATGCCCGTCCTTGCCCAATGATCTAGATCAAGACG
>DAOTTR010000482.1:0-8783 GCA_034437715.1 Caldilineaceae bacterium | reverse complement strand
GCGGTGGGTGCCGGTGTGTTGGTTGCCGTCGGCGCTGGTGTATTGGTGTTGGTTGGCGGCACGGGCGTATTAGTCGCCGTCGGTTCTGGTGTATTAGTGTTGGTTGGCGGCACGGGCGTATTAGTCGCCGTCGGTTCTGGTGTATTAGTGTTGGTTGGCGGCACGGGCGTGTTGGTCGCCGTTGGCTCTGGTGTATTGGTGTTGGTTGGCGGCACGGGCGTGTTAGTCGCCGTTGGCGCTGGTGTATTGGTGTTGGTTGGCGGCACGGGCGTGTTGGTCGCCGTTGGCGCTGGTGTATTAGTGTTGGTTGGCGGCACGGGCGTATTAGTCGCCGTCGGTTCTGGTGTATTGGTGTTAGTCGCCGTTGGCGCTGGCGTATTAGTGTTGGTTGGCGGCACAGGCGTGTTGGTCGCCGTTGGCGCTGGCGTGTTAGTGTTGGTTGGCGGCACAGGCGTGTTAGTCGCCGTTGGCGCTGGTGTATTGGTCGCAGTGGGTGTTGGTTCCAGCACAGTAACCGAGACGGGCTCCGATTCGGCCACGACAGCATCATTTTCAACCAACTGTGCGGTGACGGTATAGGTGCCGGCGCTGGCAAAGCCGATGGTGGTACGCCAGCCGCCATCGAGTCCACTGACCGCCCCGCCGACCACGCGGTTATTGATGGTGACGCGGACCCTGGCGCTACCGGCAGCGGTGCCTTGCAGACGGAAGGTCTCGCCGGGCAGAATTTCTTCGGGAATGCTCTCCAGATCCACAACGGGGGGCGCAACTGTGGGCGCGGCGGTTGGTGGTGCGGTCGGTGCGAGCGTGCTTGTCGCGGTCGGTGGCGCAGTCGGTACAAGTGTCTTTGTCGGTGGTGCGGTTGGTGCCAGGGTCTTTGTCGCGGTCGATGCCGGGGTATTGGTGGCGGGTGCTGGCGTAGTTGGTAGCGCAGCCGCCTGACCGATCACCAAAAACGAAAGCTTGATACTCTGGACTTGTCCGGCTGCGGATTCAAGCTGGCAGAGTACCGTTTGTACCCCAGGCATCGTGACCGTAATCTCCACGGCATAGTCGCCAGCCGTGTCAATGGTCGTCGTTGCTAGGGTCGCCTTTTCTTGCCACACCGAGACGCTACTGCCAGGTTCGCCCTGGCCTGTAATCGCAACCGGATCACCGGCGCGCACTAATGCAGGCGTGCCCAAGCAGGTGAAATTCCCCGTATCTGTCGCCTGTATGGTGGCCACCAAGGGTGACTGTACAAACACGGTGGCAAACATTGTGGCACAGATCAAGCTGGCAAGCGCCAGGCTGATCGCACTCCAAAGTCCGTTACGTCGTCGGGATGCTAGATTGATGAGATAACCTAGCGTTCCTACTCCCAATAAGCTCATAATAAAAATCAACAACCAGTTTGTTAAGTTCATAGGACAAAACCTTTTCTATGAGTTCTACACTTTATACGTATGTTGAATCGTTCAAGCTGATATATTTTATAATCAAAAGTTTGCCGTTTTCACACGACATTGTTTTGTCTATGTAAATATAAAGTAAATATAAAATTAATGTAGTAGACATGATCAGGAATAAGATATCTAGCCTCGTAGGGGCACGCGGTGGGCGGCGAATTGAACTGAATTCTTCGCAATTAACCATTGCCGCCGCCCACCGCATGCCCGTACTGTTTATTCCCGATAATGTCTAGTATAAATTTGTAGAATTGCTGTCTATTAGGTTGGGCCACAGAGAACAGCTACAGAGAAAGGCCACAGGTGGGGCTAGGGTGAAGTGGTGCGCCCAGAGAATTTTAGAGGTAGGTTGATGCTCACCCTGTGGAACGTCTTTTGTGCGTTATTATTTTATGTGTTGTTAACGCTGTGCTGTCGCGCTGGGGTTAATGCAAAAGATTGCAGTGATTTCTGTTGCCCATTTTTTAGGCCGAAAACAGGCATTTTCAAGAATACCCTAATATTGCCTATGATTGCCCCTACTTGTCAACTTCTCATGAGTGAATTTAGCATATTTTGCAATAGAATTTTGTTGCAGAGTGGGTTTGCGCCTTATCGCCGTGCATAGTACCCCTGCAACATCTGATCCATCACCCAATTGGTACGCGCTGCGCTGGTACCGGTGCTAGGACATTGGCCCACGCCATTAAGTTCATCGACAATCGTTTGGATCAACGGCTGCTGGACATGATCCGGGGTAGGCTCAGGAAAATCGGTAATGCCCGCGGTTGTCGTCAAGCGAATGGGTTCGGTGCCAAAAGAGGAAAAGGTGAGCTTGCCCCGGTTGCCGATGATTTCCGTTTCATCCAGGCGCACACAGCTATCGAAGCACCAGATGCCCGTCCCATGAGCACCCGAGGCAAAGACAAAACTGCCCGCGACGACATCCTCGGCGGCGTAATAACCACCTTGATTGCCAGCATAACCCTGTACCTGGGCAATCGGCCCTAGAAAATAGTCGAGATAGTCAAAGGTATGCGCGGCCAGGTCCACAAAGAAGCCACCCCCGGCGATTGCGGGCTGCACACGCCAGGGCAGTTGGCCATCGATGGGTTGTGTCCAATCGCGGTAAAAGCGCACGGTCACGGTGCGCGGCGCACCAATCGCGCTGGCCTCGATGAGTTCTTTGACCTTGACAAAGCGGGGCAAGCAACGCCGATAGTAGGCCACCCAAAGGGGCACTCCCGCGGCTTTACAGGCGGCTACCATCGCTTGGCACTCGGCATGGTTCAGCGCCATTGGTTTTTCCACATAGACCGGTTTGCCTGCCTTGGCTACGGCCAGCGTATAGTCGGCGTGTGCATTGGGTGGCGTCCC
Source organism: Caldilineaceae bacterium (assembly GCA_034437715.1). GTDB lineage: Bacteria > Chloroflexota > Anaerolineae > Caldilineales > Caldilineaceae > JAHBVH01. Next base: position 5,979 of record DAOTTR010000482.1, on the reverse strand, counting down.
GATATAGACAGCATCCACCTCTGGGTCATCGATCAAGGCTTGGGCATCATCATACCATTTGGGCACACCGTGGCGTTGGGCATAATCGGCGGCCAGGGCACCATCGCGGCGCATGACGGCGACCAATGCTGAATGGGTTGCTTTTTGAAAGCCTGGGCCACTTTTGACCTCTGTGACATTGCCACACCCAATGATACCCCACCGAATCGTGCGCATACGCTGCTCCTCATTTTTGGTTCGCTTGTTCTCTCGCTTCATTATCAAACAAGATATAGGAGAATGCAAATGTGTATTAATAGCTCCAATCGACAATCTCTAGAAAATGGGGTGCATTCATTGACAAGATCGCCTTCCCCGCCGATAATACGGGTATCTTCATAAAGCCTCACGTAAATGATCAATCCGCTATTTCTCTAGTTGAAGGAGTAACGATGGCTAAGGTAACCGGTGGTGAAGCAATTGTTCAATCGTTGATTGCCCATGGCGTCGATACAGTATTCGGCTTGCCGGGTGTGCAAAATGATCATCTCTTCAACGCATTCTATGACAACCGCGACAAAATCCGTGTGATCCATAGCCGCCACGAACAGGGTGCAGCCTACATGGCGCTGGGGTACGCACTCTCGACAGACAAGGTGGGCGTCTGTAGTGTGGTGCCAGGGCCGGGCTTTCTCAATGCCTCGGCTGCGCTGGCGACCGCTTATAGCACTAACGCCAAGGTGCTCTGTCTGGTTGGCCAGATCCAATCTGACTCGATCAACAAGGGCTACGGTTTGTTGCACGAAATTCCCGATCAAATTGGCATCCTCAAAACCCTGACCAAGTGGGCAGAACGAATCGAAACCGCGGCGGATGCGCCTTTCCTCGTGGCCGAAGCATTTCGCCAATTACATTCAGGCCGGCCGCGTCCGGTTGGGCTGGAATGCGCGCCCGATGTGCTTGCGACCAAAGCCGAAGTTGATCTGGCGCGCGTCGATTACACCTTGCGCCATCCACCCGTCGATATGGACAAATTGGCCGAGGCCGTTGACCTGCTGCGCAAAGCCAAAAATCCGTTGATCTTTGTCGGGTTGGGGGCAATTGATAGTGCGCCAGCCATTCAAGAATTGGCGGAACTGTTACAAGCGCCGGTTGTTTCGGGCCGTAGCGGTCACGGGATCCTGAGCAGCCGCCATCCACTCTCCATACGCACGACTGCGGGCCATCAACTGTGGGGAAAAGCTGATGTCGTGCTGACATTGGGCAGCCGTCTCTCCCGCCCCATGATGAACTGGGGCACCGATGACAACCTGAAAATTATTCGTGTGGATATTGACCCGGCAGAACACTACCGCGTCAAGCCACCAACCGTGGGCTTTGTGGCGCGCTGTGAAGAAGTTGTGCCAGCATTGCTGGGCGCACTCAAACAGCAAGGTGTCGCAAACCCTTCGCGTAGCGAAGAGATGGAAGATATCAAGGCCGAGATTGATACGCGCGCCGCCATGGTTGGCCCCCAAATTGCTTTCCTCAAGGCCATGCGTTCTGTGCTGCCCGATGACGGTTACTTTGTTGATGATCTCACCCAAGTTGGCTATGTCAGCCGCACCGAATTGCCCATCTACCAGCCGCGTACCTACATCTCACCTGGCTACCAGGGCACGCTGGGCTGGAGCTATGCGACCGCACTCGGCGTCAAAGTGGCGCACCCGGACAAGCCTGTGCTCTCGATTGCCGGTGACGGTGGCTTTATGTTCAATGTTCAGGAACTTGCCACAGCGGTGAAGCATAAGATCAATGTGGTGGCCGTGGTCTTTAGCGATGGCGCCTTTGGCAACGTGCAGCGTATGCAGAAGAAAGATCACGGTGGCCGCGTGATCGCCACCGATCTGGAGAATCCCGACTTTGTGAAACTGGCCGAAGCCTTTGGCGCACTTGGGCTACGAGCTCACAACCCGCAAGAATTAGCATCGGCCATCAGCCAAGGTTTTGATGCACAGCGCCCAACCTTGATCGAAGTGCCCGTGGGCGAAATGCCCGCGCCGTGGGCGCTCTACTACCTGCCGCGCAACCGCCCGGCCAAGGCATAACAGGGCTGGGTTCGCGCTTGGAAGCCTGGCGTTTTGCGGCTGAAACCGCTAGGTTTTCAAGCGAAATCACGCTATGCTTGTTCCAGCCAGCGTTGGAGTTTATCCTGGTGCCCTACTACGGCCACCATATCCGGATCACCACGCCACATGCGCCAGGTTTTGTGCATATAGCGACCTAGTAGATCCTTCACCCGTACCGGATAGTACAGATAGAGCCAGGGTGAATGGGTTGCAATGGAATAGGCAAAGGCCAGATCTTCGCGCGACAGAAATAATCGGCGCCAGAAGATTTCTATTTTTGTGGATAGGTGTGGATTATTCAAGAAATTTAAGAAATAGCCGGTTGGGGAATTTACCAAGTCGCGATGTTTGGGAAATAATATAGCCTTTAGCTCATCTGAATTAAACACGCTACCTCCCGCCGGATTCAGCTTGTGTAAAACATGCGCAGGAATCTGCGCACCAAGCATGTACTGGGCAGTTGATAATGCTAGAAATACGCCACGTTGCCATTGCCACGTACACGCTCACTGTACTACCTCATCCCAGTTCAATTGATTTTTGTAGCGACTTATGATTTGATCAATATCACACAACGAACGAATGCCTTGCTGGAACCAATGATGATAGGTCGCGTGCATGCAGACGTGCAACAGCAGATGTTCTGGACAGAGGCCCTGTGTGGCAACATTGGTCAGCGTGATCGGTTGCGTGCGCGCCCAAAGCTCTTCCATTGAAATTGTATAGCTGTGATTCGCACGCGTAATCGTCCAATGAATCTCAACACTGGCAACCGCATTGGGGTGGACAAAGGGTGGCAGGTGATGCCTGTAGCCCAAGTAGGTGTCCAGCGCAAGGATTGGTGTTACTGGCTGATAGCCGAGCGCCTGAATTTGTTGAATGGCTGCGGGCAAATCGGCTTGCTGTACCATAATATCAATATCGACCATGGTGCGCAGGGCAATGCTTTCGTAGACACCGGCGGCTAGATGCGCGCCCTTGAGGACAAGATTGCCGATGCCTTGGGTGTTCAAGGCCTCGGTTAATTTTCCTAACTCTTGATAGAGTCGCATATTGCGCAGGGCGATACCATAATATTTTTTTTGTAACGTCTGCCCGATTGCCGCGGGGATTAGGGTTTCATAACCGTGACTTTTAAGCCGATGATGAAGCAATGAGGGGACATTCTGTTCCACAGCCAGAGCCAGCAATTGCCCCCACTGTTCTGCTGAGCATTGGGCAAGTTGCGCAGCGAGGTCGTCCGGCGGCGTCTGACGCAAACAGGCCAGCAACAAATCAGCGGTGGTTTCTGTCGGATTCATCTGTACGCTTTCCTTTCACACATTTGAATAGTGATTGCCAACCGATGAAAATCGGCGCAATAGCGTCTTCCCTACATGTCCGGGGAGCTGCCAGGGGGAATCTAGATCGAATCTAGATTGAAGATATTGTGGTAGGCTTTCTGTATCATGGGAAAGACCCACCTGTTGCTGCCATCGCTTGCGCCGTTGGTATTCGGTCCACAGCAGGGCCACCTTGGCCGTTGTGCTGGGCAAACGTTGATGGAGGTGCGCTTCCCATTGTTCCAATGGCTATACAGGCATTGCTGCCAACTGTTGCAATACCACCATTGGAATGGACGCCTCCCCAAAATCGTGTAAATAGGTTAGCGCGCGACGCATACGCAGCGTTAGCGCCTGCTGCTCTACCCCGCTTCAAGCTGATCAAAATCAACGCTTGCACGCCAAGCCTGCCATGCCTCGACCCCCACTTCGCCTTGCAGCAAGGCGGCGCGTAAGAGCAATGTTTGGTTTGGCGTTGGGTCGTGGTTGAATTTGCGCTTTTCCTTATGCATGAGATAGCTTCGTACCCTACCACTGTGCCGGTGATTTTGTGGTATAGCAAGGGAATGCCCTGCTGTGGACGGGCTAAAGATTATCCGTAACTATTACGACAACGTTAAATTTCATCACCTGCTGCTCTGAATAAATTCAGAGCCTGGGATAGGAAACGTGTTTAAACACATTTGCCGTCGCAGGTGTTGAATTCATTCAACACGAATTTAACGTTGTCGTAATCGTTACGATTATCCTAACGCATGTTACGCAGTCCCTCCTGGGCACCCAGAGGGTTCCCGCGGCATCCTGCCGCCAGGGATGGCGGCGTTCCCGGTGCGTAACATGAGATCCTAAATATCAGCCTGCTTCCGCAGTATATCCGCAGTATATCCGCAGTAGGATTACGCTGCATCGGTGATTTTACCGAGTTTTTCTTGCGTACATCTGTCAGATTTCGTGCAATGCGCCCGGTTGCTCGACGCATTGTTCTGGATTGGCCTGTGTGCTACAATGGGGTCACGACGGTAATACGATCTATACACTTCAACCACATACGCAGGAGAATCTTGTGCAAACAGATGTGATTCAGTTAGCCCAATCCCTGATCGCGATCCCCTCGGAGACAACCAACAGCAATAGTGCGGTGAGCGACTTTTTGCAAGATTGGCTTGTCCAGCACGGCTTTGCTGTCGAGCGTATTAGCTATACAGAGGCCACTGGCGAAGAGAAGGTCAACCTGATTGCCAAACTTGGTGAGGGCACAGGCGGACTCGGTTTCTTTTCGCATTCGGATACGGTGCCCGGCGACGCACGCGAATGGAATCCATTTGATCCCAAAACGGACGCGGGGAAATTGTACGGCCGCGGGGCCTGTGACATGAAAGGCCCCCTGGCCGCCACCCTGATCGCCGCCGCCAGCATTGATCCGGCCACCTTGCGCAAACCCATCTACATTGCAATTGCCGCCGACGAGGAACAGGGCCATATCGGTGCCCACTATATCCAGAAGCATTCGACGATCTTTCAGGAAAATTGGCCAGACTATGCCGTAGTCGCCGAGCCGACTGAGATGCAACCGGTTTATGCCCACAAAGGCGGCATAACGCTCGCCGTCACCGCCACGGGTCGTGCTGCCCACACCAGCACTGATAAGGGGATTTCGGCCAACTTTCTGATTGCGCCTTTTCTGGCCGAGATGGCCGCGCTGGTGCCGCTCTTCAAGACGACCAAGCGCTATCAAAATGACGAGTTTGATCCGCCCACCAATGGCTTTAACATGACGATTGATGACGGGCAATGTCGTTCGAATGTGACCGCGGCCAAGACCGTTGTCCAACTGAGCATTCGCCTTATGCCCAATGATCACCATGAAGAGCAGGTGGCGATGATCATGGAAAGCGCGAAAAAATATAATTTGAGCGTCAAAGAGCGCAAATTGCTACCTTTTTATGTGGACCCCAATGCCGCGATTGTGCAAGCCGCGTGCCGCGCCACCGGCATTCCCAAGGCGATCTCTGTGCCCTACGGCACCGAAGCCGAATCCTATCAGCACTATACTCAGTGTGTGATTCTGGGGCCGGGCAGCATTGCCCAGGCACATACGATTGGCGAGTGGGTCGAAGTGCAACCACTAGAGGATGCCGTAACCATCTATCAGCGCATGATTGCCGATCTGTGTATGTAAGCGCCGATTTGATCGGTTTTCGTAGGTGCGGTTTTTCGCCGGACAAGCGTATTCTAGCGCTGTGTTCCGGCTTTGGGCTGCCCGTCACATTACAAAGGCGATCATCGTAGTAAAGACTTTAGTCTTTGTCCGACTGAGGGAAAGACTAAAGTCTTTACTACCTAGTAGATCCCGGCGTAAATAAGGTACCCTATTTTTACCATGATGTACACGAGTAACGTGCCTTATTAACTGCCGTGGTATCTACGCCCAACTGTACTAGCCTAGCTTAGTTCTACTTTGGTACTTTAAAATAGAGTGATTTTTGATAAGTAGCCTATATTTGGAGGATGAAAATATATGAAGAAACAAAGATCAATCAATATTTGCAAAGGTTTCGTGAGTTATTTGT
>DAOTTR010000481.1:0-7927 GCA_034437715.1 Caldilineaceae bacterium | reverse complement strand
AGCCGCTTGCTTTCATATTCCATCTCTTTGGTTTCCATCCCCCTAGTATAGCCAATCTTTCCCCTTTTCGCCCCCTTCATAATTGCTGCAACCCCCATTTTTCGCTGCGGAATGTGGGTTCTAGGTTCCCATAACCATTATTCAGACACTTCGCTAATGATTTGCTGTTTCGCGGCTAACAGAAGCGGCTTATACTGGATGTAACGTATATGTAATCGAGAGGGTGCGTAGTCACCCTCTTTTCTGTGTCAATGATCGATTCTTTTTGAACTTATCGGTAGGCCGATACGAGAGCAAACAAGATGCCAATCTACGAATTTACGTGCTGGGATTGTGGTACGCACTTTGAAAAACGAATTGCCTTTTCGCAGACGAGTCCCCCATCTGCAAGGTTTGCGCCGGCAACAATGTCCAACGCCAGATGAGCATACCGATGATTCATTTTAAGGGCAGTGGCTGGTACGTTACCGACAGCAAAAAGGCGAATAGCGCCAGTGTCCCCGAATCTGCCGCTGCGTAGGCAGCGACAAGCTGCAGATGAAGGATTTTATCCTGTTACCTGCAGCTTGTTAATCGCCTATCCCGGCAATTGCATTTCAGGATGGTCGCGATAGAACTTTGCCAAGCGCACGCTCAGATTTTCTTGGAGTTGGATCGTCAAGCCACCATCGACCACCAAGGTGTGGCCGGTGATGAAGCCTGCTTCCTCGGAACAGAGAAAATGGACGGCATTGGCAATATCTTCGGGTTTGCCGGTTTTGCGCAAGGGATATTGTTGTTCAAAGAAGGGAAGACCCGAAGGGTTTTGATCCCAATGCTGTTGCATGCGCTCGGTCATAATGTGACCAGGGCAGATGACATTGACACGGATACCAAGCGGGCCAAAGTCGCACGCCATCTGGCGCGTGACGCCGATCACGGCGGATTTTGCGCCTTCATAGGCCAACGCGCGCTCGGCCATCATCTGGCCATGCACCGAAGAGATGTTGACAATGCTGGCACTTGTGCCGTGCATTTCCACGCTGCGCGCCATGTGCGGCACCGCATACTTGGCCCCCAGAAAGTGTGATTTCACCATGACATTCATGGCATAATCCCAGGCGCTTTCGGTGAGCGTGAGCGCGCTGCCGTCGCGCGCTTGGCCGCGCCAGGCATTGTTCACCAAGATATCCAATCGTCCCCATAACTCGACGGCGCGCGCTACCATCGCTTCTATCTGCGCCGGTTGGGAAACATCAGTTGCCAACATGGCCGCCACCCCACCACTTCCCTCGATCCGAGCGACATTGGCATGGCCTGCTTCCGCGTCAAAATCGGCAATCAACACACGTGCGCCAGCCGCGGCCAAGCGGCGCGCTGTGGCCCCACCAATGCCCTGGCCGCCCCCGGTGACAATAGCTACGTGATTGGGTAACGTTTGCATCCGTTTCTCCTACGTTTTCTGTGAAGTGCGCAGGTGACAAGCGCATCCTATCATCTGCACATTGGCAATCAATGGGCGACCGAGCCATCGGCCTGGAAGTAACCGGTAATGCGCGCTGGTTTATACGGGTACTTGGCAAGCTTGTCTTCCAGAATCTCGGCCCCCACCCCTGGCCGATCGGGCACCAGGATATAGCCACCTTGGCGTTCGGGTGGATTATCGAGAATGTCGTTGAACATATCGACAGCGGTCAAGTTTTCGTGCAGCACAAAGTTGGGCGTCGCCGCGTCCCACTGGACAAAGGCCGCAATATTAAAGGGGCTACCCATCAAATGGGGAAAAATCCCGACAAAGGCCGCTTCGGCCATGCCCGCGATCTTTCGGCATTGGGTGTAGCCACCCGCCAGCGAGAGATCGGGGCGGATCAAGCTGCTCACCTTGCGGTCGATCAGGTCCTTGAATTGAAAGATGCTATAGAAACGTTCGCCATTGGCCATGGGTAGGTTGATATTGCGCGCAATATATTCCACGGCCTCGTTGCTCTCCGGTGCCAGCGGATCTTCATAATAGAGCAGGCGATAAGGGGCGAGTTCATTGGCCAGCATGATCGCTTCTTCGGGGCGCAGATTGCGGTGAGCTTCCAGGCCCAGATCGACTTCATAGCCGACGGCATCGCGCACGGCCGCGATAATTTTGACCGCATTACCCACCACTTGGGTCGGCGTCTGCTTTTCAAAATTGGGCAGGAAGGGCATGGCGCGCAGCGAGAGATAGCCTTCGCCCACAGCTTTGACGGCATTCTCGGCAAACTCTTCGACGCTCTTGCCACTGAGATTGGCAAAAACTTTGACTTTGTCGCGACATTTTCCGCCCAACAATTGGTAGACAGGCAAGCCAACCGATTTGCCCAGAATGTCCCACAGCGCTACATCAATCGCGCTCAGGGCCGCGCTGATGACCGCGCCCATAAAGTGCGTGCTGCGCGAGACGGTCTGAAAATGATGTTCGATCTGGCGGGGATCTTTGCCCACATAATAGTGGCTCAACTCTTCGATAGCGGTGTAGACCGTTTTGTGATGCGCCCACAGCCCGGCTTCGCCATTGCCCACAATGCCTTCGTCCGTATAGACGCGCACCAGCAGGAAGCGATCTACCAGAAAGGGTGTAATACGCTCGATTTTCACAGGGAGCTCCTTTGTTCTTGATGAGTGTTAGAACGCTGCACCACGGATTGTACGGATCACACAGATTTTTACGCTTTTATCCGTGAAATCTGTCGGGAACCCGCTGGGTGCCATGGTTTCTACTGATTTGCTTGCGTTTACGTTGGTGATCAGGATGTGTGAAATAAATAGACAAGAAAACAGGCAACAAGTGGTAGCATCCACCTGCTTGGGTACCCCGTTTTCGAGAAACTCTACGCTTTCAGCCCGGTAATGATACAATCATTTAAGCGATTGACCAAAAACGAAAAATTAAGCTATCCACCCAACGAAAGTAGTCGCCCATGCACACCCATTTAACCACCCAACCTGTTTCTTTTGACGATCTCTTTCAACTCCAATTTCTGCAAGATGGCCAATTTTCGCCCGACGGCCAGCAGGTCGCGTATGGGGTGCAGACCAGCAACGCCGAGACCGAAACCGATCATTCTGCACTTTATCTACATGCCTTGCCAAGTGGTGAGACGCGCCAGTTGACCAATGGCGTCGCCAAAGATAGCACGCCCCGCTGGTCGCCCGATGGCAAAAGCTTGGCCTTTTTCTCGACGCGCAGCGGCAAAAATCAACTTTATGTGATCGCTGCCGACGGCGGCGAAGCACAGGTGTTAACAAGCCTGCCTCAAGGCGTGAGTGACGGCCCGGCCTGGTCGCCCGACGGTCAGCAGATTGCCTTTACGGCGCTCGCTGCCAACACACCCACCGACCGCCAGCGGCCTTACCGGATTACGCGCGCGATCTACCGCTTTGACAAGCTGGGCTATTTGGAGCCGGCCCAGGAAGATATTTATGTGATCGGTCGTAACGGTGGCGAACCCAGGACGCTCACGCAGGACGCCACCATGAACAGTGCCCCGGCTTGGTCACCTGACGGCAGCAAGTTGCTCTATTTGGCGACCATGTTTCCCGAAAGCCACCGCATTAGCGCCACCCTGCGCACAGCGACCTTGGCTGGCGAAATCCACGATCTGCTCGGTGATTGGGGTTCTGTCGCGGCGGCGGCCTGGGTGGATGACCAGCGCATTGTGTTGATTGGCAATCCACACGGCCTGCTGATTGGCACGCAAGACAATTTGTGGATCGTGGATGTGGCGGGTGGCGCGCCCCAATGTCGTACCACGCAACTGGATTACAAAGTGGGGGGCGCATTGCAAATGGATATGCCTGCCCGTTCGCTGCGCACGGCGCGCCTCTTTGTCGATACTGCCCATGATGCCGCCTATGTTCAGGTGCAGCGCGGCGGCACAGTGGGCATTTATCGGATTGCCTTGTCTGGCGCAGAAAGCTGTACCCCCGTCATCACCGGTGACCGCACCTGCTGCCTGATGCATGGCATGGGCGATCAATTACTCTATCAGGTGAGCACACTGGCCGATCCGTTGCAACTGCATTGTGCCAAGACGGATGGTACACAAGAGCAATCCCTAACCCATCTAAACGTTGAACAATGTGCCAAGTGGGGCGCGCCCAGGGTGGAGCATTTGCTCTTTCCTGGCGAAGATGGCACGGCAGTCGAAGGCTGGATCATGTTGCCGGCGGGCGGAAGCGCGCCCTATCCCACCATTTTGTACATTCACGGTGGTCCCCATTCGGCCTTTGGTCATATCTTTTCCTTTGATTTTCGGCTGTTGACCAGTGCTGGCTATGCTGTACTCTTTATTAACCAGCGCGCCTCGACCGGTTATGGTGACACCTTTGCCACGGCCATCAGGGGCGACTGGGGCCACCTGGACTATACTGACCTGATGGCGGGGGTGGATTATGCGATTGCCCAGGGCTATGCCGACGGCGATCAACTGGGCTGCTGCGGGCTTTCTGGCGGTGGCAATCTGAGTTGTTGGATTGTGGGGCAGACCGAACGTTTCAAAGCGGCTGTGCCCGAAAACCCGGTGACCAACTGGCATAGTTTTTATGGGGTCAGCGACATTGGCCCCTGGTTTGCCGTGGAGCAACTGGGCGGTCATCCCCACGAAATTCCCGAAGTCTATACCCGTTGCTCACCAACCACCTATGCCCACCGCTGTACAACCCCCACGCTCTTGATCCAAGGTGAGCAAGATTGGCGTTGCCCGGCAGAACAGTCCGAGCAATTTTATACAATCTTGCAAGTCAATGGCTGCCCTGTCGAAATGTTGCGCTTGCCGGGGAGCGCCCATGCTGGCAGCATTGAGGGTACCGTGGCCGTGCGCCGCGCCCATAATGCTGCACTGCTCGCTTGGCTCGATCACTATGTGCGCGGCAAGGCAGGCTGATCCCCGTTTGCCGAATCGGGTAGTATACAAAAAGTAGTCATCTATCGTGGATCAAGAAACGCCAGCTTGTGCGTACAAGCTGGCGTTTCTTGCATGTAGCCCCGTTGTCGAGCATTATCGCATAGCGACGCAGCCTTTGAATAGTAGTTACGTCATTTGGCGGATTCAAGCCCACCTTATCTAATGCTATAGTAGTATACTAAAGTATTCTTATTTATTACAAAATACTTAACAATTGTCCAAAAACAACGGAGTGTGCTCACTAAAGAGAGCAAAACATCGTGTGATTTTAAGCTGGCACAAGGCATGGATTACCTTTTGTTAAAGCTCAATCGCTTTAAAAATCCAATATAATCATTGTGCCCGCCCACACATTGCGACCCAAACCAGGGCTTTCACAGAATCCTTTACAAGCAGCGTGGACTACCGCCCGCTTCTGCCGAAAGTTCTTTATCCTCAAGAGGTACTTCATGTCTTATATGGATCTACAAATTGCTGAACTTCAGTCGCTGATGGCTGATTTGGGCAAAGCTGGTGGGCTGATCAGCCCCTCGATTTATGATACGGCACAAGTTCTACGTCTCTATCCACCACCAGAAGGACCGGAATCAACCCTGGATTGGCTTTTGCAACAACAACAAGCGGATGGCGGTTGGGGCGACCCGAGCGTCTCCTATGCCCGCGATGTGCCCACGCTGGCGACAATTTTAGCGCTGCATGCCCATCGCTCGACCCGACCTGCGCAAGCTGCTATCGACGCTGGGATGGCTTTCCTGCGCGAGCAAGCGGATCAGTGGGCGGCATTGCCAATTGATGAGCTACCCGTAGCAACCGAAATGATTCTGCCGCGCTTGATTCAAGAGGCCAATACGGCTAGTTTATTCGTCGATCCAACACCGTATGCCACGCTTTTTATGTTGCGCGAGCGTAAATGTCAACAGATTCAGAAAATGAATCCGCCTGCCGGATCTGCGCCCACCTATTCTTGGGAAGCTTGGGGGCAAGCGGCCAGCCAGCCCCTCTTTGACTGCTCTCGTGGGATTGGGCATAGCCCTAGTGCCACTGCCGCCTGGTTGGGGCAGACCCAGCAAGTAACCAAGTTTGCAAACTTCCGCCAGCAGGGGCAAGCCTATCTGCAAAAAGCCGCAGCCTCAACGCATGTCGTGGGTACAGATGTCCCTGGCATCTTCCCCAATGTCTGGCCAATTACAGGCTTTGAACGCGCCTATGGCCCCTATATTTTGTTGGCAGCGGGCTTTTTCCACCATCCCGCGCTCCAGCAGGCCGTTGCTACCCAGGTGGCTGAATTAGAAAGCATCATTATCAAGGGTAACGGTGTTAGCTTTGGCGACTATTTTGTGCCCGATGTGGATGACACTGCGCTGACCGTCGCCACGCTACATGCGATGAAAAAACCCTACCATCCCCACACACTCATGCAATTCAGAAATGGCAGCCATTTTTACACCTTCGCCTACGAACTGAATCCTTCGGTCTTTTCCAATGCGCACGCGCTTCACGCGCTCGTCCAAATTGGCCAACGTGACCCGGAAACTGAGCAATTTTTGCTAGACCAGCAACGGGCGGATGGTCGCTGGCTGGCAGACAAGTGGCACAGCTCCTGGATTTATACCACGCTGGAAGTAGTGCTAGCACTCAGCCAAGTTGGCTATCCGCACGCGTTAACCTTGGCGGCATCTGCCCTACTCGCTCATCAAAATGCCGATGGCGGCTGGGGGGCAAACCGTAGCTCCACGCAGATCGAAACTAGCTATGCAGTATTGGCGTTATGTACGCTAGCGCGTGTACGCCTGCTCAATGATGTTGGTAGCCGTGCGTTGGTGCGCGGCCATGCCTGGTTAGCCCGTCACTATCAACCCAATTGTTTGTTGGACGAACCCCAATGGCTGGGTAAAGAATTATATACCCCCTATCGGGTGAATCGGATCTACGTTTTGTGTGCCAATCTGGCCGCGACTGTGTGGCAGGAGGCTCTATGTCGGTAGCGCACTACCCCAATCTAGCAGAATTCCTGGCAGCACCACTGGCCGACGTCGCCAAGGTTGCGCCCACCACCATGATCTATGCCCCTGGCGGCACGCGGCGTAGCGCCGTCTTGCAGGGTATTGAACCTTGGAGCGATGAATATATCCAATGGGCGCGTGCCCATTCGATTCAAAGTATCGATCTCATTTTGCAACATGGCATTCGTTATCTCTTGACGCCCGCCCTAACCCCTGGCAATCTATTGGAAGTGAACCAATATCGCGATCAAATTTTCCAGCGTATGGATTGGGTCTTGGCTGGTCCCGAATCGCTGGCCGACTATGCCGAACGTGGCTGGCGTGTGCGCTTGATCGGCGATATTCATTTGCCCGAATTACAGAAAACCGCGCAAAAGCTCGTCGATAATACGCCTAGGCATGCCAAACATCTGCTCTGCTGGACTGTGGTCACCCAAAGCGAAACGCCGTGGCAGCGTTTGTTGATGTTGATAAAAGAGACGGGCGCAGAAACGGTCTTGCAGGCAATTCGCACTTTGTATGGGGAAGATATTCCACCCGCCAGCCTCTACTTGGCCTTTGGCAAGCCCACCATTGACTTTGGCATTGTGCCGCCCTTGCTGCTGGGCGATCTGCAATGTTACTGGACACAGCAACCGGGCTACAGCCTCGATCAGGCGCAACTGCGCACAATTCTCTACGACCATGCCTATTTGCGTAAAACGTGGCGCGAGGAAAAGCTAGAGCGCGCGAAGGCTGTGCGCGATCATCAAAAGCTCTGGGAAGCTGGACCGGTGCTTGGCCTGGGGCAGCGACTGGGCCCCTTCTGGTATCCTGCGGCGACGCCTGCGGTCACTTGGGCAGAAGGCGAGTAAGTTCTAAGGCGCTTTCCAAGAAATAAGTATCCAGGGCTTGCCCAACAAAATCATGCGTAGGGGCGGCCGCGCAGCCGCCCCGCGTTTGGCTCGCTGCGAACGGGCGGCGGCAAGCCGCCCCTACTGCATACTTTATTCTTTGCAATGGCCTAAA
>DAOTTR010000480.1:0-7358 GCA_034437715.1 Caldilineaceae bacterium | reverse complement strand
AACCGCGATTACTATGTGGGTACGCTCAAGGGTGCAGGCAAGCGCTAACCCGTTGCCTGATGGATAAAGCAAGGTCGGCATCAATCGATGTCGGCCTTTTTGTTTGCTGGCTTGTTCTGTCCTAGGCGGGTGTAATGCAGTTTTGGGGAAGTGTGCCGGGGACGCGCAACGACCACACCGCTTTGACAAACTGTATCCCGCGCGTCCCCGGCACACGTTGCGCGCTACTTCTAAAATTTGCCCCCAACTTGAAATACACTCGTGCTGCATTGCGCAAGCACGTCACGTTGCAAATGTGACCTACATGTTTGGTCTTCGTTCACTAGGTGAGCCATTAGGCGCTTGCAAAGAAATAAGCATCCAGCGCTTGCCCAACAAAATCATGCGTAGGGGCGGCCGCGTAGCCGCCCCGCGTTTGGCTCGCTGCGAACGGGCGGCTGCAAGCCGACCCTACTGGTACTTTATTCTTTGAAATGGCCTTAGGCGAGCCATGCGATCATGCTAAAGAGGCCACAGCGACCTTGCTCGGCGCGGTGGCTGAAAAAGTCGTGGGTCGTTTGCGCGGTGTCGATGCGGCTGACTTCGATCTGGTGGGGCGGCACGCCGGCTTCGGTCAACTGGGCAACATTGGCGGCCCATAGATCGAAATAGGGATTGTGGTCAACGCCATTGGGAAAGGTGAAGAAACGTTCGGGCGCGGCAAACTTGGTTTGCGCCATTGCCCATACTTCGGGGCCCACTTCATAGCTGGCTGGCCCAATGCTGGGACCGATACAGGCCAGGACATCTGCCGGTACCGTGTCATAAGCTGCTTGCATAGACCAGAGCATTGCGGTGACCATGCCATTGACTGTCCCGCGCCAGCCCGAATGACAGACGCCCAACACATGGCGGCGGGCGTCATAGAGCAAAATCGGCACACAGTCGGCAAAGAGCAACAGCAGGGGTAAATTCGGCGTATCGGTGATCAGCGCGTCGGTCTGATCCTTCCATTGATTGGCATCGCTGCGATCAACTTTGGCGACGCCTGTGCCATGCACTTGGCGACAGCGCACAATGTCGGTCGCCTCGATGTCAATCGCCGCAGTTAATAAATCGCGGTTCTGTTCAACACGTTGGCGCGTATCGCCGCGTGTAATGCTGAGATTGAGCGATTGCCACGGCTCCGGGCTAACCCCGCCATGACGCGTGCTCACATGGGCGCGCACGGGCCGCGCGGCCAGTGCATCAAACGTATAGGTAATCACGCCGTTATCGTGGAGGGTCCGTTGCATCTAGCTTGCTATCCTTTACATTTGCATCGACTGGCTTGGGTCACCTGGCTGCACAATGGCAGCACAATGGCAGCAGAGCCCCTCTATTGTGGCATCGAATTGCCGACAAGGCAAACCGGCAAGTAAAACAGGGTGCATTTCAATTTGGATAAATTTTAGAACGCGCGTAACGTGTGCCGGGGACGCGCGGGGGTACAGTTTGTCAAACCGGTGTGGTCGTCGCGCGTCCCCGGCACACTTCTCCAAAACTGAAGTACACCCGATAAAACAGAAGTGCGAGCCACTGTGCCCGCACTTCTGTTTATTGATCGATGTCAAGCGTGATTGGTTACAACTTGCTAATATCGCCTATTCGGGATTAATGGGGAAGCTATAATTATCCCCCGCACTGATGGTCAGCTCGCCATTGGAAGAGCCCCAGGGTGGCGGGGCGTCGAGTGTATAGGTATAGTCACCCGGATCAAAGCATTTTTCGACGGCGGCGTCTTCGGCAACTTTAAAGGTGGTATTCCAGCCATCACGTGGGCGGGTAAAGGTGATGTTCAACTCGGCCCCCAATTGATTTTGGAAGGTGTAACAACCCTGATTGCTCGTTGGCGCAGCGGGTGACGGGCGTTGGTCACTGCCACTATTGCCACTGCTACCACTGCTGCCACTATTCGTCGGCGGTGCTGGCGCTTCGGCTTCGGGAATGGCCGCACAATCGACGTTCAGTGTGACATAGCGGGCGCTGCCCGAAATCCAACCGACTAGATCATCGCGCGTCTGGACATTCAGCCAATCGCAACTGTTGGTTTGGCCAATCACGACCAATTGATCACCCTCGTTGACATTGCCGATGCGATCATAGGTGGTGCCAGGGCCACTGCGGATGTTCAGGGCATCTGTCACCACCTCGGCGATGGGCAGCGCATCCTCATCCCCGGCATCACTAGAGATGACATTAAAGCTCTTGAGAATCTCGTCAAAGGCAACCACATCGCTGTCCGTAGCCAGCAGGATGTTGAGCAGCACGAGGTAATCAGCACTTTCCTTGGGCTGAGCCGCCAAGACGACCCACAAGCTTTCCGTACCCCCACAGCCTTCCCACAGGTCGTAATGGCCGGCGAAGACACTGTCGTCATACTCAAAGCGCTCACTGCTTTCGCAATCGTCTGCATAATCCAGCGCATCCAAGATCTCGGCACTCTCCGTGCCCGCGAAGTCGGTGGAGGCCCCAAAGAAGAAGCCCGGTGCGGACCAGGAATCGGCATAGTCTTGGAGGTCGATGGCGGCTTTGAGGGAAATGCCAATCGTTTCGCCATCCAAAATCCAATCACCGCTTTCGACATCGGTCCATTCGGCGGGCACACGGACGGCCAGTGTTTCGGTCTCATCGGTAATCAGGGTATATTCAGCTTCTGCGGTGCTACCCGTCTCTTCTGTGTTGCTATCGTCAATCGTTGTGTTGATGTAGAAACTTTGCAGGAGGACATCAAAAGCGTCAGCATCGGCCTCGGTGGTCGCCAAAAATTCAAGGAAGACGGCCTGGCTTAGATCATCCGATTGGGCAACCAAATAGGCAAAGGCATTTTCTTCGCCTTCACAACTGGTATACAGATCGTAGGCGCCGATGTAGGTGATGCCATAGATCGTGTGGCTGTGCTCATAGCGATCATCATATTCGCACTTGTCCGAGAGATCGACCGAATCGAGCAACTCGTTAATGTCGAGTTCTTCTTCCAAGTCGGTTGCCGAGCGCACATACAAGCCTGCCATGCTCCAGGTGTCGTTAAAGGCTTCAATGTCTGGCGAAACCGACAGCGTCTTGCCTAGCACTTCTTCATCTTCATCGACCCAGTCGTTGGTGGCAATGTCTGTCCAGGTCGCGGGCAAAATACCACTGAGCGCGGGTTCGTTGACGAGCACGTACTCATAATCCAGACCACTGACATCGACTAGATCGAAGATATCTTCATCCAGATCGGTTTGGCTGCCTGTGGTTGTGCTTTCCAGATTCACGACGAAGCTGTCTAAGATGTAGTCCAACGCTTCTACGTCGGCTTCAGTGACAACATAAATTTCAAAGAGTACAATGAAATCTTGCGTTTCGGGCACAACCGACACAATCACGGCGCGGCTGTCGCCGTTGTCGCAGCCAGACCAAGTGTCGTAGGCACCCGTGTAATAGCCATCGACAATTTCTTCGCGCCCCTCATAGGTACAGGCTTCGCTGTAATCGATAGACTCGAGCAAATCTTCGGGGCCGTTATCTTCGACCAAGCTGGTCGAAACGTTGAAGAGGACGCCGGGCGTGCCCCAACTTTCAAAGACACTATCAACATCGGTCGTCGCGATCAACCGAATGCCCACAGTTTCCTCTTTCCAGATCCAGTCGCTGTCGGTGACATCTTCCCATTCTACGGGAACTTCCAACGAAAGAACACCGCTGCGATCAGAGACCGTGGTATAGCCGCTGTAGGCGGTTGGCGCGCCCGCCGTGGAAGATTGGCCGCCTGTACCGGCATTCTCTTCATTCAGTTCTTCGGCAAACGAGAAACTAGGGGCAAGTTCGCGTCCATTGAGCTGGCCTTCCAACACCTCTTCGGTATCAAAGCGCAGGACTTGAATCGCCAACACATCGCTTGGTTGGTGGCTGCGCAATACATCACAATAGGCGGACATGGTGCCGTCGGTGCCCAGGGAGATGCCTTCCATTGACATGAGAATGTCACCGGGCAGGATGCCCACCTGATCCGCCGGCGAGCCCGATTTTACGGAGGAGACCCAGATGCCGTTAAGCTCGTCACCATCGGAAACGGCTTCGCCATTGATGCCAATGCTATCGACATTTTCACCGGCGCGCAATTGTTCGATCACCGCCAACGCGTCGTCGCGCGAGATGGCAAAATATTGATCGGTTTCATTGTTACCAGCATAGTTCACCGCCACCACACGTCCATCGGCATCGACCAAGGGGCCACCCGAGTTGCCCGGGTTGATCGCCGCATCGTGTTGGATCACGCGGCTAACCGAGGCCCAACTGCTCTGGCCATTGGCTTTTTCTTTGGACACAATGCCGCGTGTGAGCGTATATTCCGGATCGCCCAGCGGGAAGCCAGCGGCATACACATCCAGGCCAACCTTGATCGCGCCCTCGTACCAATCCAAATAGGCAAAGCCATCACCCTGAATATCGATGACAGCCAAGTCGGCACATTCGGAAACACCTAAGACCTTGGCATTGCGCGGCTCGTCCTCGCCCGCCACATAAACTTTGTAGATACCGCCGCCTGTGACAACATGGTTATTGGTCACAGCAATGCCACTGGGATCGATGATGAAGCCGGAACCACGACCTGCAGCATTGAGTTGCAAGCCTTCTGCCGGGTCCACAAAGGTGCCAACGGCTTCAATTTGCACCACCGCCGCCTCGACGTCACTCAATGTTGCCACTGGTTCGCCCTCGGTTACCTGAGCATTGGCGCTACTCGCATCCGCAGTTTCGTCGGCGCTCTCGGTTGAACTTTCTTCTGCCGCTTCGGTGCTTGCTTCGGCAGCGTCCGCTGGCTTTAGGCTAGACAGGGCGGGCAGCGACAGGCCAGAGCCGCGGGTGGAAGTCACCACTTGCGCATCTGCAATCGAAGGGGTTTCGGTGATAGTCGTATAAGGTTGATCGCTATTGTTCGTTGCTGGAACGGCCAAGAGCATACTTTGCTGGCTGAATACTGTGGTAATGGCGAATACGCCAGCCACGGCCCAGCGTGTCATGAGCGAAATACGTCCAGACATGATTGATTTCCTTTTGAAATAAGTGCCCCATGCTTGCCTGTAAAGTGTGGTTGCCCGGTGGTTTTCGGCGCGTTCTTTGGCAACCCATGCTTGCCAGATAAGCTTTTATACACGCATATACACGTTTGATAACAGCGTTACTCTTTGGTTATGCCGAAAACGAGTATTTTGTTGTTGAGAACGGTCGTTTTCAAACAAGGTTAAAACTGGTGGACAAATACGTTGGCCTCGTGGCACGATGCGGGGTTGTTGGAATGAAGCCAAACAGGATTCTATATTACATGAATCTCTGATTTTCTGCAACCAACAAAACCCAAGAAACTCTGACCCGCGGTACGGCGTTGCCGGCTAGGCGATCCAAAAGCAGTGTCAAGGCGCGATTGTCCAACTGATAAATGGGCTGGGCAACGGTGGTAATGGCCGGAAAATTGATCTGTGCCTCGGTTGTATTGTCAAACCCCACCACGGCCACCTGCTGGGGCACATGCATGCCCAATTGGGCCAGCGCTGCCACGGCCCCGAAAGCCATGCTATCATTGGCGGCCACAATCGCATCCAGGTTTTGTTCCCGCTGGTGCAGCAATGTATGCACGGCCGCTTGCCCAGACTGCACTTGCCAATCGCCAGTGACAATCAACGCCGGATCGAATGGGATCTGATGATCGTAGAGTGCTTTGCGATAGCCTTCATAGCGCATCGTGCTTTCGGTTTGTGTGCCACTGCCGCGAATAAAGGCGATCCGCTGCTTACCGTGAACTTCGATCAGATGGCTCACCATAGCATAGACACCTTGCAAGTTATCGACCTGTAATTCCGTTACGGCGAGCAGTGGCACATGGGCACCGATGCAAACGATGGGTAGGTGCTGAAAGGGTTGCAACCAGGTGGCCCGTTCCTTTGGCGTCAGATGATTCATCAACATGCCGGCAATGATCATGCCATCGAAGAGGGTGGGGTTGAGCAATTTATAGATGTGATTATAAATTTCCTGTTGGGGATCAGGCGCATTGATTTTTCGGCCTGTATAGTAGAAAACATTCACCCCTTGTTCGGTGGCTAAATCATCGAGACCTTGCCATAACAACTTTGTGTAGTCATTATCTGGGTAGCCCAAAAGTGCCGCAATCGTAGACCGATGGCGATTGGGGCCATGTTGCGTTGCCTTGGCGGCGGCTGGCTGATTGGTTGATGCTTGCTCTTTTTCCATCGCTGATTGTACAATAACTTTGCCGCTTGCAACTTCACTGGCAGGACTTTTCGACATACGCACTGCTGATCCTTGCGGTAGGTAGATCTGCGCACGCTTTGCGTGGGTGTGAGATTGAGCAATGGCGCGATTTCTAGGTCAGAGTCGTGGCTTCAAGTTGTAGCCCGTTCGGCCACTATATCATAAATAATGCGCGCTGACCTCTGACGAAAGGCGGAACTATTCTCCCTATTTGTTGTAACAATCCAGACCAATCGCATTCACCACCGGGAACGCGCCCAGGGGCTCCCGATCCTGGCGGCCTCCGTTACTGGCCGCCAAGGATGGCGCGGGAACCCTCTGGGTGCCCGGCTGAATAGTACGCCAACGTTAAATTTGTGTTGAATTCATTCAACACCTGAGACGGCAAACGTGTTTAAACACGTTTTCTATTCCAGGCTCTGAATTCATTCAGCATGTGATGAAATTTAACGTTGGCGTGATAGTTACCCAGATTTTATTAAAAGTCATACAAATAAGTGTCTGTCCAAGAATAACATAGATGATTTTAGACAGATTTACTCAGGTAACATCACGTAAATTAGCTACTTTATTTCTGGACAGACCCTAAGCTTGGTAATAGACGAGATAGTATCTATGACTTTTAAGGGTTTTATCGATCAATGTTCCTAAACCGGACGTGGCGTCAGCGTTAGAGAACGCTGATTGGTCGCATTAGAGAACGCGATCTCTACAATTTACAACTCATTTAGGAATACTATATCAGATGCAACACGCAACACCTTTGCTGACAAGACGCTAGTACAGTTGGGCGTAGATACCACGGCAGTTAATAAGGCACGTTACTCGTGTACATCATGGTAAAAATAGGGTACCTTAGGGTGCATTCCCAAAGTGTGTTAAGCGGTAACCGCCAAACCAAGCCGAGAAGGTTGAAAGGCGGCAACGCAACTGGTATCGTCATGAATGCGCAGTAAAAAGCGGGCAGCTTGGCGCACGATATTGTGAAGCATAATGGCCCAGCGCCCAGAGAGCAGTTGCGAACGCAGGAAGAGAAAAACCTCAGCCATGTGATTGGTCCAAAAGGTGCCAGGGGCTTTGAGGCG
>DAOTTR010000479.1:0-3908 GCA_034437715.1 Caldilineaceae bacterium | reverse complement strand
AGCTACAGGTGTCTGGGCAGTCGTGCGGGCAAGAACCCGTAACAATTTCCAGCGCGGGGTTATCGGCATAGAGCGTAATTTTTGACATGGTGACCTCGGTATCAACTAAATGGCGTTGTCCTCTTTTTGCTCGCTGTTCTATGGTGCCTAAGTATAGCGACTAATTTTGTGGTAGACAACTAGCAAGGTTCATCCGCCACCATTTTGACAGGGAGCGGTGATGTCAGATTGCGTTTGATAGAGTCAATTGCCCGGTTAATCAAATCCAAATTCTTCATAAGTCAGTTGTGAGCATTATAGGCCAGTGGCTAGGAAATTTCTTGATAGTTTGTGCGATCTTATCACAGAGGTGTGTGCCGGAGATCGGATCAGGTAGAATAAATTTCTTATCCCGGATTTGGCTTCGCAATCCCTACGCTGTATGGCCCGGTAAATTGTGCAGATTGCACAATTTGTTGGGCGCAACCTTTAGCCAACTTGCCGATGGTGCGATCAATTGATTTCTTCTAAACTAAACGAGAATTACTCGTGCACTATTTCACAAAGCTGAAGCGTAAAGAATCCAGTGCAAAGACACGGAGAATCTCTCTGTGAATTTCTCTGTGTCTCAATCCAATGTGGGATCAATACTGTATTGCTTTACCCTTAGATAGTGTTTTGTGCCAAATCATTATCTAATTTTTCACTTGAAAGATTAAAGTAAACCTGAGGAGAACGAAATGGCTCTCAATTGTAGCACGCCGCAGGACGTAACAAAAGTAGTCGAAGAATTCAAGATTGAGTTCATTGACCTAAAATTTACTGATCTTTACGGTCAGTGGCAGCATTTCTCTGTGCCAGTGGACTGTTATGACGAAGATGATCTCTTCACAACGGGGTTAGGCTTCGACGGCTCTTCGATTCGTGGTTTCAAGTCGATTGAAAGCAGCGATATGTTGCTGCTCTGTGATCCAACCACCGCCTTTATTGATCCGGTTTGCCAAGCACCCACCCTCAGTGTGATTGCCAACGTCTACGAACCAGGCTCGCTGGAGGCCTTTCAGCGTGACCCACGCAATGTCATTCGCAACGCCGAAGCCTATTTGAAAGCATCGGGCATTGCCGATATTATGTACTGCGGTCCCGAAGCTGAATTCTTCATTTTCGACCAAGTTCGCTATGAAAGTGGCCGCTATTCCAGCCAATACGAAGTGGCCAGCAGTGAAGCGGCGTGGAACACTGGCAATTGGGGTCCTGGTCATAAGATTGGCTTCAAGGGTGGTTACTTCCCTGTCTCCCCCTACGATGCCTTCCAGGACATTCGCTCGGAAATGGTCACCGAAATGGTTAAAGCCGGTCTCAAGGTCGAGCGCCATCATCATGAAGTGGCGACGGCTGGTCAGACGGAAATTGATCTGCGTTTTGCCCCTATGGTGCAAATGGCCGACTGGATGCAGATCTACAAATATATTGTGAAGAATGTGGCGGCCAAGCATGGCAAGACGGCCACCTTTATGCCCAAGCCCCTCTTTGAAGACAACGGTTCCGGTATGCACGTGCATCAGAGCCTGTGGAAAGATGGTCAGCCGCTCTTTGCCGGTGACAAATATGCCGGGATGAGCCAAATGGCCCTCTGGTACATCGGTGGGATTTTGACGCACATCAACTCGCTGCTCGCCATCTGCGCGCCGACGACCAACTCCTATCGCCGCTTGGTGCCTGGCTACGAAGCGCCTGTAGTCATTGCCTATTCTGCCCGCAATCGCTCGGCAGCCTGCCGCATTCCGGTCTCGTCGCAGTCGCCCAAGGCCAAGCGCATTGAGTTCCGCTGCCCAGATCCGGCAGCCAACCCCTACCTGGCCTTCTCGGCCATGTTGATGGCTGGCTTGGATGGCATCAAGAAGCAGATCGATCCAGGTCTGCCCTCCGAGATGGATCTCTTCGAAGGTGAAACCCTGAAGCACGTGCGCACCGTCGAAGGCTCACTCAGCGGTGTATTGGATGCCTTGGAAGCGGATCATGACTACCTGACTGAAGGTGGCGTCTTTAGCGCAGAATTGATCGAGAACTACATTACCACCAAACGCCTGACCGAATTCGACGCAATTCGTCTGCGCCCGCACCCCCACGAGTTTGTGATGTACTACGGCATCTAGCCTACAAACGGTAGATTACAACTCGGATCAATTTTGTGTCGGCCAGCCAAGGCAGCACCATTGATCCAAATTGGGTACTGCCCATCCAGGTGACGACGCCGTCCCTGCTTACCGACTGAACGAGGGTGATAAGAGCGTGCGTTACTTGGCCTACGCTCTTATCACCCTTATTTGTTTGGCAAGTTCGTGGTATACTACTACCGATCTGTATAAGTGAAACACGCTGAGCGATCAGCGCGAACAGGAGAAAATTCATGGCAGTCACCTACACCACGGAACAACTAGAACGTGTGGATGAATTGATTAAGCGCAATGACATCCGCTTTATCCGTCTCCAGTTTTCCGATATTATGGGGGTGGCGAAGCATGTCACAATTCCCATTAGCCATTGGGATGACGCTATTGAGCATGGCGTTTGGTTTGACGGCAGCTCGGTCGAAGGATTTGCCCGCGTCGCCGAAAGTGATATGTATTTGGCCCCCGATCTCAGCAGCTTTGCGGTTGTGCCCTGGGATATGGATCTGTCGACAGCGCGTGTGATTTGTGATGTCTACACCCCAGATGGTGATCCTTTTGAAGGCGATCCGCGCTATATTCTAAAGCGCCAAATCCAACGGGCCAAGGATATGGGTCTCGCCTATCAAGTCGGTCCCGAATTAGAATTCTTTCTTTTTAAGCGCCATGCCGACGGCTCGCTGTTGCCGCTCGAACCGCATGATCATGCAGCCTATTTTGATGTGAGCACCGATCAGGCCAACAATGTGCGCCGGCAAATGGTCGATGCGCTCCAGGCATTGGGCATTCAGGTCGAGTCTGCACATCACGAAGCAGCTGTGGGGCAGAATGAAATTGATTTCGGCTATGGGCCAGCGCTCACCGCCGCCGATCATGCCATGACTTTCCGCATTACGCTCAAGGCCGTGGCGCAGAAGAATAATCTGCACTGCACCTTTATGCCCAAGCCAATTGCCAACATTCACGGCTCTGGTATGCATGTCCACCAAAGTCTCTGGTCGCTTGAAAAGCAAGACACCGCCATGTACGACCCAGAGAACGAGTATGGGCTCAGTGAATTGGCGCTGCAATTTATTGCCGGTCAGTTGGCGCACGCACGCGCATTGGCACCGATCATTGCGCCGCTGGTCAATAGCTATAAACGACTCGTACCAGGCTACGAAGCGCCCGTCTACATCTCCTGGGGGCGCACCAACCGCAGCGCGCTGATTCGCATTCCGCGCATCACGCGCGGGCGCTACAAGAGTACGCGCTGCGAATTGCGCTGCCCTGATCCCAGCGCCAACCCCTATCTGGCCTTTGCCGTCATGCTGGCTGCTGGGCTGGATGGCATCGAGAAACGCATGTCACCCATGCCCCCCGCCGAAGAGGATCTCTATCATGTGGATGGCATCCGCGCTGGCCTAGAAACTTTGCCCGGCGATCTGGGCGAAGCCCTCGAAGAGCTGCAAGGCGATGAAATTATTCAAGCGGCCATGGGGCAACACGTCTACGAACGCTATGTCGAGGCCAAGAGCCAAGAGTGGAACGAATACCGGCTCTATGTCAGCCAATGGGAATTGGACCGCTACCTGACGCGCTATTGATACCGTGATTGACAATATAAACGTAGTCAAGACTTTAGGCCATATCAAAGAAATAAGTATGCAGTAGGGGCGGCTTGCAGCCGCCCGTTCGCAGCGAGCCAAACGCGGGGCGGCTGCGCGGCCGCCCCTACGCATGATTTTGTTGGGCAAGCGCTGGATACTTATTGCTTTG
>DAOTTR010000478.1:0-4207 GCA_034437715.1 Caldilineaceae bacterium | reverse complement strand
AAAGCAATAAGTATCCAGCGCTTGCCAAACAAAATCATGCGTAGGGGCGGCTTGCAGCCGCCCCGCGTTTGGCTCGCTGCGAACGGGCGGCGGCAAGCCGCCCCTACTGCATACTTATTGCTTTCTACTGTCCTATGATCTAGAAGTGCGCAAGTTCTATAACAGTAGAACTTGCTTGCGAGGTCGCCACCCGCCGTTAGAACTGCAAGAGCCACCGACCCGAACCATCTGGATCTGGCACAAAGATAATCCACAGATTGCGCGTTTCTTTGTCGGCAATGATAAATTCCTGGTTGCCGCTTAAGCCATTCCACGGGCTGCTGGCACTAAACGCGAGTGGTCCCGGATAGACCAGTAAGCTCACCGACTGGCCAGGTTGCAAGTCATACTCACTAGGGCCCTCTACAATGCGATAGCGTTGATCCAACGTGAAGCGCATTTGTTGATCAAAACCATTGTTCACAACAATCAGCGACTGTCCGTCTAGCAGTGTTTGCACGGCAATCGTCTCTGTAGGTGCAGCTTCTACCGGCGCACCTTCAGCGGTTGCTTCGGCAACAGAGGCGGGCGTATTATCCGTTGCTGGCGTTGTTGCATTCACCGAGACGACTGGTGTAGCCGTGACGGGAGCCTGGGCTAATCGGCCATCGACCACCTCAATCACAGGCAAAGCAAGGGTGTCACCTGCACAGGTAACAAAACCCGAGCTGCCGGTCACCCAGCCATCGGGGGCCACACTGTCATCCACGGCAAACCACTGTGCTTCGGCATCACGCCCAATCACGATGATGGTAGCGGGCGCTTGCTCGCTGCTGGGAATTTTGGAAACAATTTGATATTGCAGCCCTGGGCCACTGCGTACATTCAGCGCGGGCACATCTACGCTGCAACGGATCTGCATAGGGGCAGCGGGTGTTACCTCCTCTTCTGGGAGCGCTGTATCAAAATCGTCCCGAAAAATCACCTGCAATTGCAGGGTAGTGGCGCTGCTGTTGGGGACACTGCCGCTGATGGTTGTCTCAACAAGCGCATAATAGATGCCCGGCATCGCCTCATTGGGAGCCCATTCGCAGACAGTGCGGCCAGCGATGTCCAAGCAACTGCGCAAGTAGAACAAGACAGGTGAATCTCCCTCTATGATAAATTCTTGCACAGTGGACGGAGGTAAGTCATAGGTTTCGCCAGCATAAAAAATTTGCTCGCGCTGACCCGTACGGTTTTGCAGCCGAATTTGGTTACCAGGCGGGATTCCGGCGGACTGCAACGTTAAGCTTGCTTCTTCGCCGCTGATCACTTCATAGAAACCTTCACGGTCGAGCAGATAGGGATCCCAAAAACAGCCCGTCTGCGTTTCAGGCACGATTGCATCACAATTAAAGAGATTGAGCACTGCTGTCATACGGGGCAAGGCCAAGCCAACCGAGCGCAACGGCGCCAATTCATAGGTAGCCCCTTCTACAAAGAAACGGACATTCGCATCCGTGCGATTAGCGATGATCGTTCCTTCGATCGGGCCAGCATATTCTGCATCTAATACCTGTTCAGCGCGCGCCGCGTCGGCAGCAGTACTCACGGTTGTTGCCGTCAACGGGATGGACGGCGTCAGCACCTCTGTACCCGACGGCGTTGTCGTGCTGGATAAGGCTGTGGTATTGGATAGCGACGTTGTTGGGGAGATTGGAACGGTTGTTGTCACGGTAGGTGTCAACCGTGGTAACACAATTGATGGGGTAATAGATGGCGTCGTTGGCGTAACGGTCGTTTGAAGAGCCAGCGTCAGCTCCTCTTGATTATTCTCTGTGGTAGAGAATTCACCCGTGGCAACATACTCGATAGCTACGGCATTGACAGTTATCAACGCGGTTGGCACTACTGCGGCATGTGCAATCGCACTTGATACTATGGCTATGCACAATGCAACCAAGGGGGGTATCGTCAGAAAGCAAACAGTACGACGCATTTTCCCTCTTTCTTGCTTAAACATACACTCCTCATGAAACGTTAGAAAATCCTACATTTTTCAGAACCAGCATCATAAAGCACAAATATAATTCACAACAATCTTCGGCTTGACGATAGTACAGTGTAGCCGAATAGCATTATGCATATTATATATTGGTTACTGGATAAACCAAATAAAAAACGCAGGAGCATGAAACTCCTGCGCTACTTATCGCATACTGATTGTAGAAAAAACGTCATTCAATCGTATTTTGTTCCACCAATCAACTACCGAGTTTCGCGATAGACTACATGCCGGCGAACCGTCGGATCGTATTTTTTCAATTCCATACGTGCGGAATCATTGCGACGATTCTTTTCCGTCAAATAGAAATGTGAACTTTCTGTGCTGCGCATCTTAACGAGGACGCGTGGCCCTTTCTTTGCCATAATTTCATTCCTTTGCTCATGAGCATACTGTCATACTGCGATCATTCATACTACTATTCATACTACTATTCATACTACTATTCATACTACTATTCATACTACTATTCATACTACTATCCGATAGTGGCGTTTGCAACGGTCAATACGCGCTTGCCATGCCAATATTTTAACTCTGGGCAGTATAGCGTAACCCGGGTTGAAAAGCAAGTTAGGCGCGAAGCCAATTAAAAGTAGTGGCCGACAATATGCTGTAGTTTGTCTACCACCGAACGCGCAACCATCTGCTTGTTGGTCATAATGGCATATTCTAGCGCATTAGCATAGGGGGACGGGCCAGCATCTGCCAACAACGCGATCGCGTTGACCACAGCCTGTTTGGCAACATCGGCATTGTGCTGTAATGTGCGCACGACCATTTCCACCGTCACCGGCGCTTCGCTCTCATGCCACACGTCGTAATCGGTGACGTGCGCCATGACCGCGTAACTCATTTCTGCTTCGCGCGCGAGTTGGGCTTCGGGGGTGGTCGTCATGCCGATAATATCCATGCCCCATCCGCGAAAGGTACGGCTCTCGGCCTTGGTGCTAAAGCGCGGCCCCTCTACGGTGATAAAGTTAGCACCCATGTGGACAGTGGCCCCGGTCGCCCGCACAGCCCGGCCACAAAGTTCGCTCAAAAACGGGCAGAAAGGATCAGCAACGCTCACATGTACCACCAAACCACCCGTTCCGACTTGCGGATCATCAAAAAAGCTCAGGGCACGGTTAGCGGTGCGATCAAAGAGTTGATCGGGAATGACAATATGCCCAGGCGCATATTGTTCCTGTAGGCTACCACAGGCGCTCACGCCGATCAGATACTCAACGCCCAGCATTTTGAAGCCGTAAATATTGGCGCGTTGATTTAGTTGGGTCGGGCTAATGCGATGACCGCGACCATGCCGGGCCAGAAAAGCCACCCGCTGCCCGTGTAACGTGCCCACCATGTAGCTGTCGGAAGGCGCGCCAAAGGGTGTTTCCAGGGTCACTTCTTCGACATCTTGCAGGGCTTCAATTTGATAGACGCCACTGCCACCAATTACGCCAAAGCGCACTTTTGTAGCCACGTAATGCAATTCCTTTCCGTAAGACTGCTGAGTGGGTTAGACGAGGGCCTTGGCTGGAGCAATGTCGCGCCACAGTGGATTTTGCCGATCACGTTCCGAAAGCATGGGGTCGCTAACGTCCCACTGCACTGCTAACATAGGATCATTCCAGGCGACGCCCAATTCATCACTGCCATTATAAAATTGGTCAACCACATAGATAATCGTGGCCGGGGTCAAGGCCAGATAGCCATGGGCTACACCGACAGGAATAAAGATCCCTTGCGGCATCGTGCCATCCACATCCAACACAGCACTAGCCCCACAGGTGGGCGAAGAGCGGCGCAGATCGGCCAGGCCAATGCGCACGCGGCCTTGCAAGATATACCAATAGTCTACCTGACGAAAGTGATAGTGGAGACCGCGCAACACACCGGCAATGCTATCGCTACGGTTGGATTGAATTTGCCCCCAAGCACGCTCAGGAAACCATTCTGTGCGAAACGTTTCAACAAAACGCCCGCGATCATCACCAAGCGCTTTCAAATCAACAACTTTTACACCGGCAATCTGTGCCAGTTCGGTAATGACAGGCATCGTTCGCTCAATTTCTGGCTCATTTGGAATCCATGTGGTTGACAAGGATACCACCGGTTGAAACCGGCGGCTGCCACGAAAAACCTGCTTAAGCAGGTTTGGCATAGCAGGCGTCGAATTGATTCGACGCTGTC
>DAOTTR010000477.1:0-15654 GCA_034437715.1 Caldilineaceae bacterium | reverse complement strand
GCTTCCTCGGCGGGGATATAGAGTTCATAGCCCAGTTCACCAGTGTAACCGCTGCGCGAGATCAGCAATTCGGTGTCGTTAATGACGGCGGGCGCAAAGCGAAAGAAGGGCAGCCGATTCAGATCAACCTCCGCAACCAACGTGCGCAGAAACTCGCGCGAGCGCGGTCCTTGTACCACTGCCAGTGCCACCGCGGCGGAAATATCTGTGCTGTAAGCACTGGCCCCGCGCGCTTGTTCGGCGATCCAGCCCACCACCCGTTTGCGCGGGCCAGAACTGGTGACGAGCATAAAGTGTTCGTCGTTAAATTTGTAGACGGTCATGTCGTCGATAATGCCGCCCTCTTCATTACAGAGCGAGGTGTA
The DNA here is from genome assembly GCA_034437715.1 of Caldilineaceae bacterium. Lineage (GTDB taxonomy): Bacteria > Chloroflexota > Anaerolineae > Caldilineales > Caldilineaceae > JAHBVH01. The sequence goes on along the minus strand of DAOTTR010000477.1, from coordinate 15,289 downwards.
GCGGACTTGGCCCGGCTCCATGTCGGCAATCTCGTTGGCCACCAACCGGTTGACCAATCGTTCGGCCCCCGGCCCTTTGATGTCCACCTCGCCCATGGAGGAGATATCCTGCATGCCTACATTGGTGCGCGTGTTGACATGCTCATTTTCGCCCGAGGTGTAGGCATCGGGAAATTGATAGTCGCCACCACCCTTGATCAAGTGACCGGCGTGGCGCAGATGATAGTCATAAAACGGGCTGCGTCGTTCAGCCATACTTTATACTCCCATAGCATTCTCTCATCAGTTAATATTTGGTCAATTTCGGACCAATATAACCAACATACAAGGGTTCGTTGTGACGAATGGGCCAGGTAAAATGAATACGAAAATACCGATGACTAATTTTCCCATGATAGGGACAAAAGACCGTTTCTCCATCAGGTACTCTGAAGGTCATCTCCTGACGGAAGCGATGTTTATTAGATTCTGACTCATCTGTAAATTTGGCTCGATCACCATGAAAAAATTTTTGGAGAAGGTCGAAGCCTGTTTCGGTCATAGTCCCGGCTTCATCAAAACAGCTTTTTAGCTGATTGAGAATTGCTAACAATTCTTCTACTTGCTTGGCAATCGTTAAGTTGAATGGTTCACCGTATAGCCCCAAGTTAACAGATTCTAAGAATGTTAGCTGTGTGCAGTCAACACGTAACCGCGCAATTAATTCGTTCCATGATGTTACAGATGACCGATAGCTTAGGCAGAACTGTTCAAGCGTAGTTGCTGTCCAAAAATTTACCACTTCTACTTCTTTTTGTTCCTTATCTTGCTTCCAGAGGACAGTGAGAGGTGAGTGCATAAATTTGGATGGCTGAAAGCTTAAAGTTGTAGCTTCTTGATTTTGCGTTATTCGATAGGTAACTTCGCCGAGTGTATAGTCAGTTACCACCTCTCTGTTATACTCGAACCATTCGTTTGGAGAATGAACCCTGGTGTCATCCCAGAAAGGGCCATGCTTGTCAAGCCAACTAGTAGATCCCGGCGTAAATAAGGTACCCTATTTTTACCATGCTGTACACGAGTAACGTGCCTGATTAACTGCCGTGGTATCTACGCCCAACTGTACTAGTCACACTTCGAGTCAAATTGCGGTCTCCAATACGTTGTATTATCTGCCGAAAAGTTAAGTTGGCTACAGTAGGACGTTGAATTATGCTGCGTAGGCAGTAGATTACATGTGCATTAGTCTCTGTAACACGTCGGCAGTTCATGATCTCTTTAAGAGAGTTTAGAAATGTGTCAGACGATTCAAACTGTCCATGGAGCGAAAGTTCATTGACAAATACATCCATATTTGACCTACCAATCTACTAGGGCAGTGGTATCAACGTCAAATTGGTCAAAGAAACCTTCTGGCCAGTGATCAATTGTTCCGTTGGCATCGATCAACGGAGATGTAACTTGCTCCTGATCATGTTGTTCGGTACGGGGTGCAAAAAAGTGAATAGCCACATTATCAGGGGAAATGATTTGATCTTTGACTGCACGGCGAATGCCGTTAAGTACGTGATCGCTGTGCGTTTCAATAATTATCTGAATTCCAGATGCTGCACCTAGGGCTAGGAATCGACCAATTGCTGATTGTCCAGCAGGATGTAAATGTGATTCTGGATTTTCAATGAGAATAACATCTCCTTGTTGTGCTCCTAGACATGCTGCAAGAATAGGTAGGACATGGGTAATCCCATATCCCACATTTTGTGGGCGATGATAATCGGTAGCCTGATTTGTCCGAATCCCCATTAGCATAAGATTCGCGCCACGAATAGGTTCCACGACAATACTCGCGCCGGGAAAGAAGCGTTGTAACCACGCTTCTACTTGTCTTTGAAGTGTGGGCGGCGCTTCTTGGATCCTCAATTTTTGTGGCAGTTGGTCTTCTGGCTTCTCAAAATTTCTATCGGCAAAGTGATAAAGAAACCATGGGGTAAATTCACCGCGTGAGCCTACACTTGTCTGTTGATCAGGCGTAGTAGCAACATACGTTTCACGTGGACCAATCCGATCCGCCGAGATATAGGCAAGCCTTAGCAAGATTGATGATAAACGTTGTGCATTTTGTGAATGATTCCATATTTTTTCTGGTAGTAACCGATATACCCGATCGTCTTGATTATGCAATTCGGTCGTAGTTGTTTTCCAGTCATCAGCTTCATTCCAAGTAATTACATTGATTGGCACTGCTAGTTCTGCACGACTTCCCGTAACCATCGTCCAAGTGCATGTAAAATCCTCTCCAGCTAGTCCAATACTGAATTCATTACGACCACTAACTTGATCAATTACATCACTGGCTGCACCTAATGATACCGTTGAGCCATTTAGTATTAACGTTGTATTCCATTCACTTTCAATTGCTGTTTGGTGCAGTAATGATAGCGATTGTAAAATTGTCGATTTCCCTGATGCATTTAAACCTGACAATAAAGTAAGTGGTGCTAAGGGAAGACGTAGTTTCTCAAAACACTTAAAGTGTTCTATTTGGATTCTGTTAAGCATTCGGTTGTTCCTTCGAATATACATGCTCCACTTTCGTAAATCGAATGCTTACATTACGAAAACTATTTGTTGACGCACTAATCGCATTATCAAATACAGCGTCTCCTATTAGGCTGTAAAAGGAAGAACGCATTTGATCGGCGTGGATTTTTACAAAAGATTCATCATATTTCGTCATCTGTACCGAAAAAACGTCAAAAAGGGCAATATTGATTACGCTACGTCTTCCTGTTGGAATTGTATGTTTGCGAAAAGCACGATTAGTAAATAGAAAGTAATTATTCTTCATACTACGTTCAAACGCTTCTGTTAACTCAATAAGCGCACGTTTATCAAGACCATTCATGTGTTGAAGAGTTTCTGCAAGAAAGAGGTCCATATCCCCACGATATTTGCCGATACCAAGTAAGTAAAACCCGCAAAATCGATTAATGGCTTCTCGATCACGCATCGTTTTTGGATTTAGACTACTGCTTGTCGCATCTTTGAAACAAGGGCTTTGTGCCTGACTTTTTAGCCATCGGGTAGCATTACCGACATATAAGCAATTACGCATTTGCTGGCGACTTAGTGGGACACCGCTGTTAACACGCTCAAATATATCTAGTTTTGCCTGCTCAGGCACCTTTGAATCAATCAGATACAGAGTTAAGTTGGTATCTTCTAATCGAGTTTTTAATTTGGGCGAAAGACCGTCAAATCGACTTCCATTTAAAGTTTGGCTACCGCCAGTTAGCCCCTGTAGCGCAAACTCATTACTGAGATATCGATAAAATATTGTTAATCGCTGTAAGCCATCGACAACAACAACATTGCCATCGGCTTGTTCTGCTAAATAAAAGACAGGTAGGGGAATACGCATAAGTGCTGATTCGATTAACTTACTTTGTTTGTCGGGTTCCCAAACAAAATCGCGCTGAAAGTCTGGGTCTAATATGTATTGCTTGTTTTTCATACGACGTATAACATCGAAAACAGTACGTGTTTCTGTACGTACAAGGACGCTATCGATCGGATAGTCGCCAAGGTTGCTACCCAGGGCATCAAGACCTTCGGGCTCTTCATAAGCATCTGGCGTGTGTTGTATATTAGTCATGGTTGCCTTCCGTAGTTGTCTTATATTCCAAAGCCCAACTCGCGCTTGCGGCGCTGGATAAAGGTGGTCAACTCGGTTTCCAGGGCGGTGTCCAGCGCGGGCGGCTCGTAGTCCTTGAGCACCTGCTTCCATTTTTTGTTGGCGCGCTGATTGGTGTCCAGCGCGCCATTGATCTCCCACTGTTCGGCAGAGTTGTAATCAAAAATGTCCGAGCGATAGAAGGCCGTGCGGAAATGGCGCATGGTGTGTTGCGTGCCCAGGAAGTGACCACCGGGCGGCACCTCTTGCAGGGCGTCAAAGGCGAAGGCTTCGTCCGACAGATCCAGCCCCTTGGCCCAGGTGTGATACATGCCCAGCATATCACAGTCGATCACAAACTTTTCATAGCCGGCCGTGAGGCCATTTTCCAGCCAGCCCGCGGCGTGCAGCACAAAGTTGACTTGCGCCAACACGGTGGGCAGCATCACCTGGATCGACTCGTAACCCGCCTGGGCGTCGGCGATCTTGGAACTGGAAAAGGTGCCGCCGGTGCGGAAGGGTAGCTTGTAGAAATCGGCCATCTGACGGCCCGCAAAGAGTGCCCACTGGCTTTCGGGTGATCCAAAAACCGGCGCGCCACTTTGTAGATCGATATTGGTCATAAATGAGCCGTAGACGACCGGCGTGCCGGGGTTGATCATCTGCACCAGGACAATCCCGGCCAATGCCTCGGCATTTTGCAGCGCCAACGTACCCGCCACACTCACCGGCGACATGGCCCCGCTCATGAGGAAGGGCGTGATCAGCATGGCTTGACGCGCTTTCGCATAGACAAGGATATCACCCAACATGCGGTCGTCATAGCGGCGCGGGCTGCTGACGTTAATCAAGGAGAGCAGGCCGGTTGTCTCGCGGATCTTCTCTTTACCAAAGACAATTTCGGCAATCGCCACGCTGTCCGCCGCATTGATCGGATCGGTGACCGAACCCATAAACGCCTTGTCGCTATATTTAATGTGCGCCATAAGCATGTCCAGATGGCGCGTGGCGACTGGCGCATCGGTTGGCTCGACCACCGTGCCCCCCGAGTGGTGCAGGTAGGGGGACATATAGGTCAGCTTGACAAAGTTGTGAAAGTCTTCGAGCTTGGCTTCGCGGCGACCCCGGTCCAGATCAATGACAAAAGGGGGACCATAGACGGGGGCATAGACGGCTTGATTGCTGCCAATGACGACATTGTTGGCGGGGTTGCGTGCCAATTGGATAAACTGGCTGGGCGCCATTGCGATATATTTCATTACCAGCTCTTCGTCAAAAAAGACGGTGTCGCCCACCACTTTTGCGCCATGCTTCTGCAGAATTTCCCGCGCCTCGGCATCGTACATATCGATGCCCAAATCGCGCAAGATGCGCATAGATTCATGGTGGATGCGTTGAATGCTCGTGCTGTCGATCAAGTTATAGCGCGGCACATTATAGGTGATCTGCTGCATTGTCGGCTGGGCAGCGGCTTCGCGTTGGCGATCGCGGCGTTCACGCCGACGTTCGGTGGCGGGCACAGCGGGTAAGGTGGTCATTGTGTTTTGTCTCCTTGCATAGGAATAATTCGGCAAACGACCGTCAAGGGCTAATCAGCAACGCAGATTGAAGCCCGCTTTAGGGGCGTTGCTTTTGTAGCTGGGAACCCGCTGGGTGCCATTCATGGCGGGGCGGACATGGTGATCTAATTACCTTTTAATGACCACTATCCTTGATTAGAAAAACTTTGCTGGTTGATTTGTGCGGGAGGCGGCGGCCAGCATAGATGTTGCAAGCATTGTAAGGTTGAACTGAAATGTTAGATTAACAATCACCAGATCTTATGCAAAATGCAGGGGAAAGTCAAGCGGACGGGATCGTTTACTTGCTAATTTGACAATCAATCTAGAACATTGTACCCTGGTGTAGTGTATTCTCACTATGCAAGATACAGCGGAAGACAACGAATTTACCTGTTGCGCTAACGCAACCTGTAATCGGCATAATGCTTGGTTTATCCCTTATGAAATCCAGAACATCATTTCCATTCTGCTATAATTTCTAGCCCTTCCTATAATCCGCAGTATACAATCTTTCTTCGGCTATCCTCCGTGCGAAGCGGGCCTTTTGCTTGATCACCAAAGGAGCTTTTCATTGCAAAAGCAAGAATCGTCCAGCGGATTCAACCCGCATCCTGCGTAGATTATCCACCTAGTAGATCCCGGCGTAAATAAGGTACCCTATTTTTACCATGATGTACACGAGTAACGTGCCTGATTAACTGCCGTGGTATCTACGCCCAACTGTACTAGATCGTTGGTAACATCGTTGGCAAAATGCCGCTGTTTTCTGGGCTTCGCGTTACAATAATCCCGTACTTTCTGCTATTTTTAATTTCACTTGTAAACTACTATAAAGGTATAAAAGGAGTATAGTGAATGACGACTCAACGGAGAATTCACCCCGCGGTCTTGGATGCAGCTAGCGATCTGCGCAAAGGGAAAATGAATCGGCGCGAGTTTTTGCGTTTTGCCACGCTTTTGGGCGCGTCGGCAACGACGGCCTATGCCCTGGCCGCTTGTGGCCCGGCTACCGTGCCCACCGCCGCGCCGGCGACGAGCAGTGAAGCGCCCGCCGCCACGGGTGCTGTCAAGCGCGGTGGCACTTGGACGAGCGCAATGCAGCTACAGCGTGTCGATCACCCGGCGCGCCTCTCCTGGATTCAGGGCGGCAATGTGGTGCGTCAGGTCAATGAATATCTGACGGAAACTGGCCCCGACAATATTACGCGCCCCCATTTGCTGGAACGCTGGGAAGCCAGTGACGATGTAAAGATCTGGACGCTCTATTTGCGCCAGGATGTTACCTTTAATAATGGTGATAAACTGACCGCCGATGATGTGATTTTTACCTTTGGCGAGTGGCTGAACCCCGATGTCGGTTCGAGTATGCTGGGCTTCCTAGGCTATATTGGTGGCATCGAGAATGTGGAGAAGGTGGACGATTACACCATCCGCATCAACGCCACCGAGGCCAGCATCAGCCTGCCCGAGGATCTCAATCAATACCCCGCCGTGATCCTACATCGCAGCTTTGAGGGCGATTTTGTCAAGCAGCCGATCGGCACCGGTCCCTTTACGCTCAAAGAATACAAAGAAGGCGAGCGCGCCATCTTTGAAAAGCGCGCAGATTATTGGCGCATGGGCGAGGATGGTAGCCCGCTGCCCTACTTGGATACGATCATCTACGTCTCGCTGGATCACGATGCGTCGGTGGCCGCGTTGTTGGGTGGCCAGGTCGATAGCATGTATAACCCAACTGCCGCCGATTGGGAAGCGTTGAAGGATGCTCCTGAGTTTTCAATTTATCTGGCCAGCACGGCACAAAGCTTGGTCGGGCGGATGCGCGTCGATCTGGAACCCTGGGACGATGTGCGCGTGCGTAACGCGCTCAAGATGTGCCAGGATCGCGAGAAGATTATGCAATTGGCCTACAAGGGCCAAGGCGATCTGGCGATTGACGCCCATGTCGCCCCCGTTCATCCCGAATTTGCCGCGCGTGACATTCCTGCCTACGATCCCGAAGGTGCCAAGGCACTGCTCGAGGAATGGGCCGCGGAAAAGGGCGTAACATTGCCCCTCAAGGTGACGTTGGCCACTAAGAATGATGAAGGCGAAGCTGAAATTGCCCAGGCGTTAAAGGAATTGGCCGCGCCGGCCGGCTTTGAGATCGAGCTTGATATTACGGATGCCAATGGCTACTGGGATCGCTGGACCGAGGTGGACCTGGGCATCACGGCGTGGACCCATCGCCCGTTGGGCACCATGGTGTTGGCTGCTGGTTATACCGTCGATGCCGCTGGTGTCCCTGTGCCGTGGAATGAGACACGCTGGGCAGATGAAGAATTTAACGCCAAACTCAAAGAAGCCCAGAGCACATTGGATGTCGAGGCGCGTCGCCAGATCATGGGCGAGCTTGAGGACATTTTCCAAGAACGCGGCCCGATCTTCATCAGCTTCTGGAAGAAAGTTTGGAACATCACGCGCAGTGAATTTAAAAATGTCGTCGGCCACCCCACCAGCTACGATCTGCTGGCTGATGTGTGGAAGGACGCGTAGTCTGGTAGACTATTACCGAAATTATGCGGTAATTGTAGGTCACGTTTGCAACGGGACAGGCTTGTTCCATGCAAACCATCCGCTTTGTCACGGACAAGCCTTGCCGCGCAAGGCTTTGCTCGGGCACTGTTGCGGGCTTGGGTGGATTGTCACATTGCAAACGTGACCTACGCAAACTGCTTCATTAAGAAAAACACATTCCACACGCCAGCGTTGAATGCTGCGTCCAGATGGTACCCGGCCCCTGGACGCAGAGCATCCACACCGGGGTTCCCACACAGAGCGTGAGGAACCAACATTGCTTACCTGACTGGCAGTGTCACCTAGCGTTCTCATGGAGCAATTTATGGTACGTTTCCTTTTACGCAGCATCACCTCGACTGTGATCACCATGCTGATCGTGTCGATCACGCTCTTCACCTTGATGGAAGTGGTGGGGCGCAAAGTCTCTGTGCAGATTCTCGGTGTCTTTGCCACCCCAGAATCGCTGGCTTCCTACGACAATCAACTTGGCCTCGACTGGCCGGCCTGGCAGCGCTATCTCGACTGGCTGGTGGGCAGTGACTGGCGTGCCAGCCGTGCTGTGGGCCATCCTGTCGTGACCGCCATTGATCCCGCGTCCGGTGATCGCGATTGGTGGGTCGATGTGGATGGCCAGTTGACGCGCTGGGAGATGCGCGAGGGTGAGCTCTATGCCCTGTTGCGCCAACCAGATGGGGCAACCCTGGAACAGCCTGCCGGTGATCTCTGGCAGACCGCTGCGGATGGCAGTCAACGCTTTTGGGGGGTGGATCGCAAGAGCAATGCCGTCATGTGGGTCAAAGGCGAGGCTGCCCAGGTCTTTGAACTGACCAAAGCGGGGTTGCGTGAAGTCAGCGATGGCCCGCGCGATTACATTCCCCTGCGCAAAGGCTTGTTGCGCGGTGATCCGGGTATTTCATTTCAATATGGGCGTCCGGTGGCCGCCACCCTTTTCTCGCGTGTGGGCAACACCCTTGTCTTAGCAGGCATTGCCTTTGTCGTCGTCATGCCGTTGGCGCTGCTCCTAGGCACGATTGCGGGCGTCACGGCCGGGCGTTGGCCGGATCGCACCATTTCGATTAGTAGCTTGGCGCTCACGGCTACGCCAGAGTTTGTGACCGGGATCTTCCTGATCATCATCTTTGGTGTTTGGTTGCGATGGCTACCGGCGGTCTCGATCTTTCTCAGCGATACCGATGTCTATAACCTCAGGCTGATTGCCTTACCGGTGATCACCTTGACTGCCGTCGAATTAGGCTATGTCGCGCGCATGATGCGCGCCAGCTTGGTCGAGGTGATGGATTCACCCTATATTCGCACGGCGATTATTAAAGGAATGCCCTTCCGTCGTGTCGTATTGCGCCATGCCCTGCGCAATGCCCTGATGGCTCCGATCACCGTGATCATGTTGCATGTCAACTGGTTGATTGGCGGCATCGTGGTCGTTGAGGTGATCTTTGGCTTTCCAGGGCTGGGCAAATACATCTATGAATCCGCCGTTTTTGGCGATTACAATGCCGTAGAGGCCGCAGCCATGTTTACCGTGGTGGTGGCTGTGGTGACTCGGCTGCTGGGCGATCTGGCCTATACCTTTTTGAACCCGCGCATTCGCTATTCTTGATAGCATAAAGATCGGAAGTTCGCGCATGGCTGTAGCAGAGATGACAAAAGAAACGGCGCGCCCACCCGCACCTTGGCAACGACGGTGGCGACAATGGTGGCGACAATGGTGGCGGCAGATCGCCATCATCTTTGAATCGCGCGTGGCGACTGTGGGCCTCTGTATCTGTCTATTTTGGTTGCTGATTGGGCTTGTCTCCTTTGTTTGGACCCCCTTTCCGCCCAACGCCACCGATTTTGACCAAAATCTGCGCCCCAACGCTGTCAATTGGTTGGGCACCGACTATCTGGGGCGTGATATTCTGTCGCGCCTGATGCAAGGCACCCAAGTGATCCTGCTCAAGACGCGCCTGCCCAACAGCATGGGTGTCCTGCCGGGGGGTGTGGCGATTTGGGGGGTGTTGGGCGCCTTTGCCTTTGGCGCGGCGCTGGGCTTGAACGCTGGCTATCGTGGCGGCTGGTGGGATCAAATCATTATGCAGGTGTTGGATGCGCTGATCGCCTTTCCGGTCATCGTGCTCTACCTGGTCATTGTCTCGGCGCTAGGCCGCAGCGACCTGGTTGTGATCATCGCGATTGTGATTACCGGCGCGCCAGGGATCGCGCGCTTGACGCGCAGCATGACCCTTGATCTCAAGACGCGCGATTATGTGCGCGCCGCGGAAACACGCGGCGAAAGTGCCTGGTATATTATGTTCCGCGAAATTCTGCCCAACGCGCTTGGCCCGTTGACGGTCGATGCCATGTTGCGTGTCGGCTACGCGATTTTTGCGATTGGCACACTGGGCTTCCTGGGCATCGGCCTGCCGCCGCCTGATCCGGATTGGGGCGGCATGGTGAACGAAGCGCGCAAAAATATTTTTGTCAATCAGTGGGCTGTTATCTGGCCCGCCATCGCCATTTCTTCCCTGGTGATCGGCCTCAACCTCCTCGCCGATGGCCTCCACGAAGAGAGTACGCGTTACCAACGTTAATTATGAAACGCTAATTCCTGATCTTAATTTCTGAAGAAACTTATGTCATCATCTCCTGTTCTGAAAGTAGAAGATCTGGCGATTGCCTACAAAGTGCGCGGCGGCGAAGTAGAGGCTGTGCAAAATGTCTCCTTTACGATCCACCGCAGCGAGGCGATGGGCATTGTGGGCGAATCAGGCTGTGGCAAGAGCACGGTGGCCTGGTCGATTGTCAATTTCCTGGGTCAAAATGGCTATGTAAAGCGCGGCAGTATCAAATTCATGGGGCAGGAATTGGTCGGCAAATCGGGCGAAGAGTTGCGCCAATTGCGCGGCGACCAGATCGCCATGGTCTACCAAGATCCCATGCAGGCGCTCAACCCATCCATGCGCCTGGGCGAGCAGATGAAAGAAGTGCTGACCGTCCATCGTGGCTTGGCTGATCGGGCGGCAGAAACGCATTGCATCGAGATGTTGGAGCGCGTCTACATGCCAGACGCCGCCAATGTCATGCGCCGCTATCCCCATCAGATCTCGGGTGGTCAGCAGCAGCGTGTAGTGATTGCCATGGCGCTGCTCAACAACCCGGCACTGTTGATTATGGATGAACCGACCACGGCGCTTGATGTCACCGTAGAAGCCGCGGTGCTGGATCTGATTGCCGATCTACGCCGCGAGTTTGATACGGCCATCCTCTTTATTAGCCATAACCTGGGTGTGATCGCGCGTGTTTGCAATCATGTCGGTGTGATGTACGCGGGGGAGCTGGTCGAGCGCGCCACGGTGCAAGCGCTCTTTGCCGAACCGCAACATCCCTATACGCAAGGCTTGCTGCGTTGTGTGCCGAAACTGGGGCAGAATAAAGGCAGCGCGATGCTCTATCCGATCCCTGGCCGCGTACCTGCGCCGGACAGTCGCCCGACTGGCTGTGTCTTTGGCCCGCGCTGCACCTATGCCCGCGACCGTTGTCACGCCGAACGACCACAGTTGCGCCCAATTGCGGGTACTGGCACCTGGGTGCGCTGTCACTTTGCCGAAGAGATCGACCCGGCCCACTGGTCGCCGCCGGCCGATATGCGCTTGCCAACACCCAATGCACAGGCCGGCAATGGCGCAGCGCCATTGTTGACGGTGCAAGACCTGAAAAAATATTACCCGGTACATGGCGAATCGCTGCTGGATCTGGTGGGGATGGGCGAAAAGCGCTATGTGAAAGCGCTGGAGAATGCCAGCTTCGTCGTGCCCAAGGGTGGCGTCTTGGGGATTGTTGGCGAGTCGGGTTGTGGTAAAAGCACCTTGATCAAAACCATTATCGGTCTGGAGGATAGCACCAGCGGCAAGGCCGAGTTTATGGGTTTTGACATTACGGGCGACCTCTCCAAGCGCAATATTGATCTGATTCAAGAGTTGCAGATGGTCTTTCAGAACCCCGACTCCACCATGAATCCGTCGTACACCATCGGCCAGCAGATTGCGCGTCCCATGGTGCGCTTTGGCACTGTGCCCAAGGATCAAGTTCAGGCTGAAGTGGTCAAGTTATTGCACGCCGTGCGCCTTAACGAGCATTATTATGATCGCTTGCCGCGCCAATTAAGTGGTGGCGAGAAACAGCGCGTCGGTATTGCGCGTGCCCTGGCCAGCCGCCCCGAACTGATCCTCTGTGATGAGCCGGTGAGCGCGCTGGATGTATCGGTGCAGGCGGCGATCCTCAACCTCTTGCTCGAGGTGCAACAAACCTATAATACGACCATGATCTTTATTGCCCATGATCTGAGCGTGGTGCGCTTTTTCTCGGACAGTGTGGCGGTGATGTATCTGGGCCAGATCATGGAGATCGGGCCTGCCGAAGCGATCTATGCGCCGCCCTATCATCCCTACACCGAAGCGCTGCTCTCTGCCGTACCGATTCCTGATCCCACGGCGAAACAGACGCGCATTCGCCTCAAAGGTGGTGTGCCCAGTGCGCTCAATCCACCCAGCGGGTGTCGCTTTCACACGCGCTGCCCGCGTCGTCATCTTCTGCCCGACGGCGGTAAAATTTGTGAAACCACCATTCCCCCTTGGCGCGAGGCCGAGGCTGGCCACAAGATTTTCTGTCACATTGGGATCGAAACGCTGGTGGCATTTGAGCCAGTCATTCAGGAATAGACCTGCGAGACATCAGACACGAGACATCAGACGGGATCTTGCTTCCTGTCTCCTTGTCTCGTGTCTGTCCTGTCTCGTGTCTCTATAAAGAAGGAGTCGCTATGCTGATTCGTGATTGTATGACGCGCCATCCCATTTTGGTGCCGCTGTCGATGCGCGCTTCCGGTGCCCAGGCGTTGATGGCGGAAAATGGGATTCGTCATCTGCCTGTGGTGGGCGATGGCAAACGGTTGGCTGGCTTGATCACGCGTGAGCGGTTGGCTGTCAAAGCCGATGCGCTGGGCAGTCTCAATGTTTGGGAGATCTCGCGCGTGTTGTCCGACCAACGGGTGAGTGACTTGATGGTCAAAACCGCGGATCTGATTACGATTACGCCGGATCGCACCGTAGAACGGGCCGCCGCCATGATGACCGAACACAAGATTGGCTGTCTGCCGGTGGTGGAAAATGGCGATCTGGTGGTGGGGATTGTCACCGAAGCGGATCTGTTGCGCAGCTATCAAGAGATGTTGGGCCTGCCCAATGAAGGCGTGCGCGTCACCGTGCGTATGCCCAACCGTCACGGCGAATTTGTTAAATTAATGGCCGTATTGGTCGAGCACAACTGGGGCGTGATGGGCATCGGCACCTTTCCCACGCGACGCGATCCGGCCTTCTACGACGCCGTGATCAAAATCCCCAATGTGACGATTGACGAGGTGCGCAGTGCCTTGAGCCAGGTGCCCGACCAAGAAATTATGGATATCCGCGCCGCGGTTTGAGAAGCGCCGTCCGCCCTAGCCTAAAGGTGTGTTGCGGCTTCAGCCGCGGGCGGCTAGAAATTTTACTTCGTTTTCCGCTTACTCGCCACGTAGTCGGCAATCTTATCCATGTTGGCGCGTTCTTCGTTATATTCAGGTCGATTCAATAGTTGAGCCACTTCTGCCTGTGTGCGGCGGGTAGCTGGCCACTCTTCGGTGCTCGCCACGCGCAAAGCCAAGCGCGCTGCCAGCGCCGAGGCATCGCGCAGGTGGTGGAGTTCCGCTTTGTCTAGCGTATCGTAGCGGGTGTGCCCATAGCCACGCCCGCCAAAGCTGCGCTCGACCGACTCCATGCCACCGGTGGGCACCCCTTGTTGCAAAAAGGGAAAGTGATCCGAAAAGGCTGAAACGGTTTGGCCGACGCGGAAGTCCAGCGCCATCTCTTTCTGCCAACCCTTGAAAACAGGGGCAAGCGCTTGCCACTCATTGAGCATCACATCTTTGGGCGAAGCGCCGCCTGCCGAATCCATGTTAAAATAGAAACGAATGTTGTCGAGTTCAGCGGCATGTTGCTTGACATAGTCATACGAGCCGACCAGTCCGATCTCCTCGATGCCCCACAACACCACGCGCACGGTCTGTGGCAAGCGACCGGCATATTTAGCCAACACGCGCACCGCTTCCATCACCGCCACCGTGCCCGACGCTGGATCAATTGCCCCCTGGGAAATATCATGGCCGTCATAGTGCGAACCGAGCATAACGATCTGTGGATTGACTGCCGTGCCGGGGATCTCGCCACGCACATTCCAAGAAGTCATTGGCTCACAGACATCCGTGCTGCGGATGCGCACCTTCACTTCGCCCTTGCGTTCCAGCAGACGGGCCAGAAACATGCCATCTTCATAGCCAATTGAAATCGCCGGAATCAAGCCTTCGGCAGTATTGCCAATGCCGCCAATACTGCCCGTGGCCGGTCCATAGCCAGGATAGTGGTTGACAAAGATAAAGCCCGCGGCCCCGGCCAACATACTGTGCCCATATTTTTCCAGGCGATGCACCCAGCGCTTGACCCCTTTGGTCTGTGGGCGGCTAGTGACCATAGCGATTTTACCCGCGGCCTGATCGCCAGCCTCTTCAAATTCCTTGGGGCCGCCATCCCCCGCATTATAGAGCACCGCTTCCAGATCTATCGGCGGCGAATGGGGTAGGGTGATACAGGCAATTGTCATCTGGATCGGGCTGGTGATCTCAAAAGTCACCTCGCCGCGCCGCCAACCGACGTACTCGAGCGGCTCCAACCCCACATTTTGCAACCCATACGCTTCCAACTTTTGCTTGATAAAGTCGGCTGCTTGTTTTTCGCCGGGTGTGCCGCCAAAGCGCGAGCCAAACTCATCGCAGAGCATGGTCAAATTGTCCATCACTTCGGATGAGGTATAGATATCGCCAACCATCTGTTGGTCGAGGGTAAGAAATGGGTTCGTGGTCATAAAATCAAGCGCTCCTTTAATTGTGTGCTAATGAATAGTAGCGTTATTGTAGCATACAACCAAAGGAGCTACTTTCACTAAGGCGCTTTCAAAGAAATAAGTATCCAGCCGCTTGCCAAACAAAATCATTCGTAGGGGCGGCCTCGCAGCCGCCCCGCGTTTGGCTCGCTGAGAACGGGCGGCTGCAAGCCGCCCCTACTGGATACTTTATTCTTTGAAAGCCCCTAAGGATGTGTCATTGTGATGGTAGGTCAACTGTATCTGTTACGGCATCGGACACATTGCCAGCATTATCACGAAACTTTACATAGACGGTTGTCGTTGCTCCTGACGGTGCATACCATGCCTGTGAACCGTTAAACATCTGCCAAGTTGCACACGCAAAGCCGTTGACATTGCTGATCATCATCTCTGCCACCCCACTCACATCATCTTGCGCGGTGATTTGCAAAATGACATTCGGTATACCAGTCGCTGGACAGGTGGCAGTGGTACCGCTGATTAATGGCAGGTAGAGGGTATTGGCATTTTTCTTTGGTTGTTCTGTCATGGTGTTAGAATCAGC
>DAOTTR010000476.1:0-4513 GCA_034437715.1 Caldilineaceae bacterium | reverse complement strand
AGCGCAGCTTGACGCCGCACCCGGCGGGTGGTGGGACACACCTGGCGCGCTTACTGCAAGCGATCCCACCGACGCAACGCCAACAAACGGGCAACGAAGTGCAACCAAGCCGCCCATTGGCCTACCTCTATTGGATGGCGGCCAATGGTCAACTGCCCAATGGGGAGATAATCCCGGCAGCCGTGGCCGATTTTGTGATCGCCAATCTCGCGGGCAGCCCCCCTGTGATTGAGCCGACCAATGCCAGCGCGCACGGCGCGCTCAATTTGGAGACAATGGGGTGGCACACCGCGCTGCTTGAGCAGCTTGGTCTAGCAGGGTTGCGCTGGCCCGAAATCCGGCCTTTCGGCCAACCGGTTGCTACAGTGACGATTAGCGGGCGGCGTCTGCCTTGCTATGCGCCTGTGGGCGATCATCAATGCGCCGTGGTGGGCGCGCTGCTGGCCCCCGATGAACTCTCATTGAATATTTCGACGGGTTCCCAAGTCAGCCTAATGACCACGAAACTTGCTTTGGGTGATTACCAGACGCGCCCCTTTTTCGATGGGCGTTTTCTCAATACTGTCACTGGCATTCCCGCGGGGCGCGCCCTCAATCATCTGGTGAATTTGCTCACCGAACTGGCACAATTGCAAGGTAAGCCGCTGGACGATCCCTGGCCGACGATTGCCCAAGCTGCCGCTACCGTGGAAAACCTACAGGGAAATCTAGACGATCATGCCAGAGTAAGGGGTGATCTGGCCGTGAATCTATCATTTTTCGACAGTATTGGCGGCAGCAGCGGCGCGATTACCCATATCCGCGAAGACAATCTGACCGTCGGCCATCTGTTTCATGCCGCCTTTCAGAATATGACGAGCAACTATTATCGTAGCGCCCTGCGTTTATCCCCCGCGCAGCCGTGGCAGCGATTGGTCTTTTCCGGCGGTCTGGCGCAGAAGATCGAGACGCTGCAAAAGCTGCTCCAACAGCAATTCAGCCGTCCCACCCGCCTTTGCCCCTCGACTGAAGATACGTTGGTTGGCCTGATGGCGTTGGGCTATGTGGCTACGGGCCGCGCGCCCTCTGTTGCCACAGCCATTGCGCATCTAGCAGAACATAGCGCCGAGCTACGGGTGGATTGAGTCCACTTTGCCAAACAAAATGGCATGGACAAATTTGGGCCCATGCACGCCCAGGGTTAGATTCATCTCAATATCTGCCGATTTGCTGGGCCCGCTAATCATTGCCACATTGGCATGTGTGCGTAGGAAATCGGTTAGGGTGTTCGCTTCCCTGCATTCGCGTAGCCAGCTTTCCATGGAGGGATAGAGCCGTTCAAATGGAATGAGTGCAATGTGGCGAAAGGGCAGCAGACTGGCCACACGGCTGGTGGCTGGCCCCGAGGGGACAATGATCGAGGCTGTGCTGGCAAAGGCTGCCTCGACACCGGTGAGGCCATAGCGAATAAAGCGAATTGCTTCGCGACTTTCGGCACCCCGCAGGTTGGTGGGTACAACCAATTGAAAGCCCATATCTTTGAGCGCATCGTCCACGCCATTGATGGGCAAGACATCGGGTTGCCAACTCAGCACACTGTTTTCTTGGCCGGTTGCCAGATGATGGCCTTTGCGGCTCTCTTCCTCGGCGTTTTTCCATGTCAACAACTGATTGATCAACGCCATGCGCGCCTCGGCAACCGATTCGACCACCTGATAGGAACCATGTAACTTGACCAATTCTGCGCCAAAGCGGTGGGCCAATGCAACCTTATCACCTTCAGCGCTGGTGACGGTCATGCGCGTGGCCGGGGTGAGCGGTTCGACCTGCGCCGGCGGAAAACGTAGATCGGGGCGGGCAAGGTTGGTGCGCAATTTGTCCAGAATTTCGTCGCGTGCCGTCATGGGGTATCTGCTTTCTTGGGCATGGCAGAGCGCGCGTCACCCTGAATCGCGTGGCGACGGCCCTGGCGCTCGGCCCATAATTCGCGGAAGCTTTTGCGCGCAAAGGCGGGAAAGTCGCGGCTTTGTGTCCAGCCGTTGAGCGGCGGCGGTATAAATTTGAGATTGCCACCGCTAAAGTTCGTCATCAGATTAGTGGCGACGCTGGCCAATTTGCCCGCTTGCTCATAGCGGAATTGACTTTTCATGGTTTGCACAAAGCCCATCATGGCGGCGCGATCAAACAGGGTGCCCTTGCCGTCTTGCACCTGATCATCGCGCAGATCGAGCAGCAGGCGCGGCAAGTCGATCTTGACCGGACAAGCTTCGCGGCACGCGCCACAGAGACTGCTGGCATGGGGTAGTTTATCCGCATTGGTGACGCCCATAGGCAACAGCGGGCTGATCACTGCGCCAATCGGGCCGCTGTAGGTGCTGCCATAGGCATGGCCACCGATTTCGCGATAGACCGGGCAGACATTCAAGCACGCGCCACAGCGAATGCACATGAGCGCCTCGCCATAGCCCGTAGCCAACATTTCGCTGCGCCCATTATCCATGAGGATCACATGAAATTCTTCGGGGCCATCGGCATCTGTGCGCTGGCGCGGGCCACTGGTCATCGAAAGGTAGATCGTCGTCTGTTGACCAGTCGAGCTGCGACAGAGGGCCTGATATTGTAGAAAAGCATCTTCGACCGTGGGCACCAGTTTTTCGATGCCCATGAGCGCCACATAGACGCGCGGCAGGGTGGAAGTGAGACGCCCGTTGCCCTCGTTGGTGACAATACAGACGGTGCCCGTTTCGGCAATCGCAAAGTTGCAGCCGCTCACCCCCATGTCCGCAGTGAGAAATTCTTGGCGAAGCTTGGCGCGCGCCAGCGCACACATCACTTCGGGATCGAGCGTGGGCGGCATGTCCAGCTTTTGCTGCATGATCTCAGCAATGTCTTCCAGCCGCCGATGAATCACGGGCGCGACAATGTGGCTGGGTGGTTCGCCATTGAGTTGGATAATATATTCGCCCAGGTCGCTCTCGATGGCGACCATGCCCGCTTCTTCCAACACCTGATTGAGGTGAATTTCCTCGGTGGTCATCGATTTGGCTTTGATAACTTTTTTCACATTGGCGCGCCGGGCAATTTGTAGGATGACCCCATTCGCTTCTGCGGCATCGCGCACCCAATGCACCTGCGCGCCATTGGCGATCAAGTTACTTTCCAGTTGTTCTAAGAGATCCGGCCAGTTGCGCAGCACATATTCTTTCATCTGGCGCACCTGGTCGCGCAATTGTTGTCCATCGACCGCGGTCATGGCGTTGTCGCGCTGGACGCTCATGCGGCCCGTGGCGCGGCCAAGGGCCGTCTTCAAATGTTTATTGTTTAGTGCATAGTCAACCCGCTCGGCATAGGGCGCATGCAGATCAATCACTGCGGTAGGCATAAGTTATCCTTCCAAGGAGACAGGGAGACCTCGTCTCGTGTCTCGCGTCTGATGTCTGATGTCTCATGTCTTATGATTTCGCGTCTTGCCAACGACGTGGTGGACGCGTGGGTGCAGCGGCGGGTGCGGTGGGTGCGCGTGGGGCGATGTCTACTTGGCTGTTGAGCACTTCGGCAATGTGGACAGCATGACAGCGCTGGGCCTGCCGGTCGAGCAGCCCGTTGATGTGGGTCATACAACTCACGTCACACATTGCTACAACATCGGCGTCGCTTTCCGCCAAGTTACGGGTTTTGCGTTGGCCCATGGCCGTGCTGATGCCAGCGTTTTTGATGGAGAAGAGGCCGCCAAAGCCGCAACATTCTTCGGCCCCATTGAGGGCAACAATTTCCGCGCCGGGAATGTTGGCTAGTAATTGGCGCGGCTGGGCATCGACCCCCAACTCGCGCAGCAGATGGCAACAGGCATGATAGGTCACTTTGCCCTGGAAGCGCGAGCCAACATCGGTGACGCCCAACACATCCACCAGAAATTCGGTCAATTCAAAAGTGACCGCAGCCAGGGCTTGGGCGCGTTGGTATTGGGGGGAAGTGGGCTGCTCTTCAAAGAGGACTGGATAGAAATGGCTGGTCATGGTGGCACAGCTGCCGCTGGGCGCGACAATCGCATCGACTTGGCCGCTGCGGATGAGCGGCTCGAAGATGTCGATAAAACGTTCGGCCAACGTGCGCGCTTCATCGCGGTAGCCAGCATTAAAGGCTGGCTGCCCACAACAGGTCTGTTCGGGTGGAAAGATCGCTTCGACGCCCAGGCGTTCCAACAGTTCGGCGGTTGCCATGCCGACGGCGGGATAGATCATATCCACCATGCACGTGACAAAGAGGGCAACCCGGCGTGGTGGCGTGGAAAATTGTTTTTTGTGCATGATCAACGGATATAAACTTCACTTTATGTTGCTTAGGACAGTAGAAAGAAATAAGTATCCAGTAGGGGCGGCTTGCAGCCGCCCGTTCGCAGCGAGCCAAACGCGGGGCGGCTGCGAGGCCACCCCTACGCATGATTTTGTTTGGCAAGCGCTGGATACTTATTTCTTTGAAAGCACCTAAGGGTCTGTCCAAGAATAACATAGATGATTTTAGACAGATTTACTCG
>DAOTTR010000475.1:0-12920 GCA_034437715.1 Caldilineaceae bacterium | reverse complement strand
ATCCAGTAGGGGCGGCTTGCAGCCGCCCGTTCGCAGCGAGCCAAACGCGGGGCGGCTGCGCGGCCGCCCCTACGCATGATTTTGTTTGGCAAGCGCTGGATCCTTATTTCTTTGAAAGCGCCTTAGCGTAGTAAAGACTTCAGTCTTTGTCCGATTGGGGGGAAAGACTGAAGTCTTTACTACGTATCAATTCAGGCTTGATAAAACAAGCTCACCCACGCGGGCGCATCAGCGAGACGCCGGTAAATAAGCCCACAATAAAGGTGATCAGCATCAGGATGACCACATGTTCCATGAACATCATCATTCTCCGTGCGCCTATACCAACGTGCCCGATTGCGCAAGCGCGATTCCCCGTTGGCGCGCAGACCGCTGGGCATACAAGCGATCCAAGCCGCCCAATACCGTTTCCAATATGGGTAAAGCCTGGGTTACACGCTTGGCGCGAATAACAAAGTCCCAGAGTGGTTCAAACTTTTTCCAGCCAGCGGCGTAGGCGAAGTGACGCGCTTGGGCAGGCAAGCTCGCCTTGGCGCTGGCCCCACGCCAGATCGCCGACCAGCGATAGAAGTCGCGATAGGCGCGCCAGTAGCCTTCTTCCAACGCTTGCGGGGTTAACTTGGCCGGCTGAAAGACCGTGTGGCGGGTGTCATAGTCATCCCATTGGCTATGCAGCAAGCGACCTTGCGCCGCCATGCGCGCATAGAGCGCTGTGCCAGGGTAGGGGGTGAGAATGTGAAAGGTAGCCGTTTCAATGCCCTGCTCAATCGCCCAGGCCACCGTTTGGTCAAATACGGTCTCATCATCGTCATCCATGCCAAAGACAAAACTGCCATTGATCATCACACCCAGATCGTGCAGCCGACGAATCGCCGCGCCATAGTCGCGATTCAAGTTCTGATATTTGCGTTGGGCAGTCAGGTTGGTGGGGTTGAGCGTTTCAAAGCCCACAAAGAGGCTGCGTAAGCCAGCAGCCACCGCTTTTTCCAGCAGATCCGGCTTGAGTACGGATTGGACCGTCCCCGCCGCCTGCCACAACCGGCCCATGCCTTTCATTTCGTCAAAAAGGGTGGCGGCAAAGCGTGTGTTGCCAAAGAGATGATCGTCCAAAAAATAGAGATGTCGTCCCGGCAAACGATCAATTTCAGCCAGCGCCGCATCAACGCTTTGCGTGTAAAAAGATTTGCCGCCTTGGAAAAAAGCTTCCTTGTAGCAGAAGTCACATACATGCGGGCAGCCGCGCGAGACGACAATCGAGTTGGGCACCAAATAAAGTTGGCGCTTGATCAGATCGCGACGGATCGGCGGCAGCTGATCCAAGGTGCGCAGGCGCGATTGGTAGCGCTTGCCAACCCGACCAGCGCGAAACTCTCGCAGAAATTGGGGCCAGGTATCTTCGCCCGGTCCCAGAAAAATCGTGTCGGCGTGGGCCGCGGCTTCATCGGACAGCGAGGTCACATGCAATCCGCCCAGGCACACATGCGCGCCCTTGCGCCGATAGTGATCGGCCAGAGCATAGGCGCGATAGGCCGAGGTAATGTAGACCTGAATCACGACTAGATCGGGCTCGTCATCCAGTTTGAGCGTTTCCACATGCTCATCTTGCAGCTCTATTTCGTCGTTGCTGTCGAGATAGGCAGCCAAGGTAGCCAGGCCCAGCGGTGGAAAGAGAGAATACTTAATCGGACGCCAGTAGGGTCCCCTGGCTTCGGTCAGCGCCGGCAGAATCAGCTTGACTTTCATAGTATGCCTCCGTTTGGTACTTTGGGCAGGGACGAATATACCAAGAGGATAGCAGTTGGTCGAAGGTCAAGCGACCTTTTGGGTGAGGATAGCCAGGCACCTGAGTGCCCGGCCAGTGATAGTGGAGCGGAATAGCAGGCTAGGAGGTCGTACGTTCGCTGACGATGAGCAAGGCACCCAGCGCAGTCGCATAGCCCGCATCGGCAGGCAAATGAAACGTCTGGCCATAGAAGCCACCCACCGAAATCAGCACGCGGCGGACGCTCGCCATATCCGTCAGGTGGCCGGTGATGACGACATGCGTTGTTGGCAGCGAACGGGCGGCATTGACGGCGATCAGGGCAATGGTCTGTCCCACCAGCGTGATAATCCCCGCGGCTAGATCAGCGCGCGCAGGGGTGATCGCCTCACGCGCCAGCCGCCCAAAGTTGACCGCCGTGGCCCCGGCAGGCAAGCTACCAATCGGCCCGGTGATCACATCGGCCAAGCTCAAATCGACACCATTCGAGTTGCCCGCCAGGGCCAATACGTCGATCTCACGGGGATCAATCGTGCCAATCAGCAAGCGGCTGAGCCCCTGCATGGTGCCGCCCCCCACGGCGGTGCCAGTGACATGGGTGTAGCTGCGCGCTTGTGCCTTGATCATGGCCGTGCCCGAACCAGCGCTGACCACCAGCAGCGATTGCGTCGTATCTTCGCGGTCGCGTGCCACAATTGCCTGCCCGCCGCGGCCAATCGCTTCCAATTCACCCACACTTTCGATGGCACAATCGCCGATGCGGGCTGGCAGTAGCTTGTGTCGCCCGCCGGTGACCGCCAAGATCGGCAGCGCGGTCAGATCAACACCGCCCTGGGCCAGAATCGCGCGCACCTGCTCGGCATCAGGCTGGCCGGTGTAGGGTTGGGTACAGCGCCGCCACTCGCCATTCACCTGGGCGACAATATCGGTGTTGCTAATGCCAAAGTCAATGGCGGCCAGGAGTGGCGGCTTGGTGGTAGACGTAGTCACTACTTTTCCTTTGGTATGGTTTGATGGTGAGGTAACACGGTTGAATAGATTCACCGGAGACCAGTAGGGTCTCGCAGACCCTACTAGTAGATCCCGGCGTAAATAAGGTACCCTATTTTTACCATGATGTACACGAGTAACGTGCCTGATTAACTGCCGTGGTATCTACGCCCAACTATACTAGTCTAACCCACTAGTAGATCCCGGCGTAAATAAGGTACCCTATTTTTACCATGATGTACACGAGTAACGTGCCTTATTAACTGCCGTGGTATCTACGCCCAACTGTACTAGGGACTACACAGCAACTGGCTGGCCACCAGCAGTCGCCGAGCGGTACATGGCATCGATCAACTCGACTGAGCGCGCCGCGACTTCCCCGGGTGACTCGTTCAGCCCGTGGCCCTGAATAATCTCGATAAAGCGGCTGGGCGGTGTGTCACAATCGTAATCACCGGCGCGGGCCGGCACATCAAGCGACTGATGTTGCCCATCGTGCCGCCGCACCTCGACGCGTTCGCGTTCGACATCGAGCAGCAGCACGCCTTTATCGCCAAAGATCCGAATATCCACTTGGTATTTCGCGCCGTCGGGCAAGGTCGCTGCGCCCGAAATCGTGCCGAGTGCGCCATTGGTAAAGCTGACCGTGGCTGTGTTATAGAGATCAACCTTGGCATTGGGCGCGCTCATCCGGCAACTCACTTCTTGGGCACGCAGCCCGGTGAGCCAAAACATGAGCGCCGACGAATGGGTCACTTGGCCGTAGGCATAGCCGCCACCCTGCGCCGGATTTTGCCAGGTGTTGGGATCCGGTTCGGCAATCGTGGCGGTCCACTGGGAGGGCGCGGTGCCTGTCCCACCAAAGAGGTTGAAGGTGGGCGACGCCATGTGGCAAAGCACATACTCGACGTTGCCCACGACGCCTTCATCCATTAACTTTTTAGCGGCCTGGACAAAGGGTTTGTAATGCCAGCCATAGGGTACGAGCAATTGCAGATTGCGCGCCTTGGCCAACTCGACCAATCCCCATGCCGACGCGGTGTGCAATGTCATGGGCTTCTCTACCATCACATGACAGCCCGCTTCCAGCGCGGCCTTGGTATGTTCGTAATGCAGATTGTGGGGCGAGGTCACCACCACGCCGTCCAACCCCTGTTGCAACAATGCGCGGTAATCTTCGGTGGCAAAGGGAAAGCCGAAAGTCTCCTTCACCGTTTGCAACATTTCTTTGCCCAAGCGACAGACCCCCACCAATTCAACATTTGGGTGCTTGGCCAAGAGCGGAATATGATTGGTGGTCGCCCACCAGCCAGCCCCAATAAAGCCAATTCTTACCTTTTTCATATGCGCTTCCTTGTCTTTGATTCGCCTGCTCGACTATTTCAAACGATAGGTCATTAACCCATCACGGCGTCCAGTCACGACTGCACCATATTGCACGAATCGTTCCAAATGGCCCTGGAAAGGATAGACTAAGAACGTGTTGCCTGCTGCCGGCCATTCGCCCAACTGCGCGCCTAGCGCATTACACAATTCACGCATGGTGCGCGGCGTTTCGGCACCCGCGAGCTCGTCCAGCAAGGCCCGATCGACGCGATCAACATAGGCGCGACTTTCCGCCAGGAATTCTGCCACAGCATCACCCCGATAGATCGGATAGTGGCTGGTGAGCAGCGTCTGCACTGCCATCCCGCGGAAGCGATTCATGGTGGCGACATAGCTATCGACATAGCGATAGGTGGGCGGGAAGGCCGGTTTGCCATCCTTACGCAGCACAGCATTGCCCAACGTGGCGTCACAGATGATCAACGCTTGACTGCGCGCATCACAGACGCTCAGATGGCCGCGGCTGTGGCCGGGCGTATGCAAAATTTCCACCGCCCAAGCGGGTCCCAACCGAATGGTTTCACCGCCGCGGACGGTGAGGTTGACTGGCACATGGCGGGCAGCGTTGCGAATAAAATCCTTGCTCTCGTCGCTCTCATCCATGTCATGATCGGCGGCAAACTCGCCATAACGATCACGAATCATCACCTCGATGTCTTCGATCATAGTTTGATCCAGCGGATGGCAGAGAAAAAGGGCATCTGGTGCCATTGCTTTTAGTGAGGCATTGCCCGCCGTGTGATCAAAATCGGCGTGCGAGGTGAGCACATAGCGAATCTGGGTCGGCGACAAACCAATCTGGTCGAGATAGGGCGCGATGTAGGTGCCCGGCGTGTCATCCATGCCGGTATCGATTAACAACGCATCTTCCTCGCCTACCAGCAAATAGACCGCGACAAAGCGATCGCCGAGGGGAGCTTCGATGCGGTGAATTCCAGGCACAATTTCCATACTTGATTCCTTCTTCGGTTTTATTATGCAGTGATAGGTTCGAGTACAGGCAATTGGCGGCGTGCACGCAACAGAATCACGCCCAGCCAGCCATAGGCAATCGCCAGAAACAGACCCAGCACGGGTTCCAAATCGAATAGGGTCAGTGCCTTGCCGACCACCACGAACGCAATAAGAAGTGCGGTGACAATACTATACCAGCCAAACCAGCGCGCGCGATCTGGGCCGTTGATCAATAGCAGCCCAGCCACGCCCAGCCAAATGCCCAGAAACAGATCGGAGATCAGGCGCAATAGCAGACCAATTTCACCGACAATCGCGCTGAGCAGCGTCAATGTGGCGGGATCAGCCGCATTGGGCGTCACATAGGCGCGCGCCAGTAGCCCAGTCGCACCGACGTTGACCAGCGGCCCGATCACGCCCAACGTAATCCCGATCAGGCCAGCCGTCAAAGCAATGCGCGCCAGGGCTGGATTGCGCATTTTCACCCATTCGTCCAAAGCCAGCGGCGCGGGCAAGAGCACAACCACCGAGCACAAGAAGATCCAATAGAGACCAGCATAGGCATTGGCGTGATCCGCGACCCATGGCAACAGTTGCTCCGGCGCGTCTAACATCGCTTCAGTCAGACCGACGCTGGCTAAAATCACAAAAACATAGATTAGCGTAAAGAGAAAGGTAACGGACGCGAGGATGGCACCGACACCGCCCCATTGCAAAAGGACACGTGCGCGTGGCTGTTGCATACAATAGACTCCCTGGTTGGTTGTGAAATGATCGACTGGTGGATCATGTGCAGGCAAAACCATACAATAATAATCGATAGTATGAAATACAACAGATAAAAAGTCAACCGACTGCGATAGGATTAACCACCCTTACACACGCTCAACGAGGGATTACCCAATTAGTCCAAGTCTTGGCAGAAGTAAGCAGATCGGGTACACTACCAAGAAATTGTCAGTTTAACACCAAGGGAAGCAAACAATGGCTCATCCTTTTTATTCGATCTACACGCATGGCTTTGTGCGCACCGTAGTCTGTGTGCCGGACGTGCGCGTGGCCAATCCAATCTACAATGTTGAACGCACGCTTGTCCTGGCGCAACGCGCGTCGGATCAACAGGCGGCTGTCGCCCTGTTTCCAGAATTGGGCATCTCGGCCTATACCAACGATGATCTTTTTCATCAGGATGCGCTGCTCAACGCGACCATCAAGGCGCTGGCCCAACTGGTCGAAGCCAGCTGGGCATTGACACCAATTTTGCTGGTGGGCGCGCCTTTACTCTTTGAGGGCAAACTCTTTAACTGTGCCGTAGCGATCTATCGTGGCCAGGTGCTGGGGATTGTGCCCAAAAGTTACTTGCCCAACTATCGCGAGTTTTATGAAAAGCGCCAGTTCACGGCGGCGCGCAACGCGGTGGGGCGTAGCGTAAATTTTCTGGACAAAGCGACACCTTTTGGCAATGATCTAATCTTTGATGCGGTCAATGTGCCCAATTTTTCGCTGCACATGGAAATCTGCGAAGATGTCTGGACACCCATTCCCCCCAGCACCTATGCCGCGCTGGCCGGGGCAACAGTCTTAGCCAATCTCTCGGCCAGCAATATTACGGTGGGCAAGGCCGACTATCGCCGCGATCTGTGTGCCGCCCAATCGGGCAAGTGTATTGCCGCCTATCTCTACTCGGCGGCGGGACCGGGCGAATCGACCACCGATTTGGCCTGGGATGGTCATGCGCTGATCTACGAAAACAATGAGCTATTGGCCGAAGCCGAACGCTTTGCGCGTGATGAGCAGATGATCACCGCCGATATTGATCTGGAGCGGCTGGCCCAGGATCGTATGCGGCTGACCAGTTTTAATGATGCGGTGGGCGATCATCAGGAGCGCGTGCGCGCCATTCGCCGCATTGCTTTCGAGTTTCAGGTACCCGAGAATGTGACTGGTTTGCTACGCACGGTAGAGCGTTTTCCCTATGTACCCAGCGATCCGCGGGTGCGCGATGAGCGCTGTTTTGAAGCCTATAACATTCAGATTCATGGTTTAATGAAGCGGCTCGAAGCAACGGGCATCAAAAAGCTGGTCATCGGCGTTTCCGGCGGGCTGGACTCGACCCAGGCACTGGTGGTAGCGGCGCGTACCATGGATCGCATGGGCTTGCCACGCACCAACATTCTGGGCTATACCATGCCCGGCTTTGCCACCACCGACCGCACCAAGAGCAATGCCTGGAAATTGATGGAAGCCCTGGGCATCAGCGCTCAGGAGATCGATATTCGCCCCTCGGCCTTGCAAATGTTGCGCGATATTGGTCACCCGTTTGCCGACAACGAGCCGATCTTTGATGTAACATTTGAGAATGTGCAGGCGGGTGAGCGCACATCCCATCTCTTTCGGCTGGCGAACTATCAAAACGCGCTGGTGTTGGGCACGGGTGATCTGAGCGAACTGGCGTTGGGCTGGGCAACCTATGGCGTGGGCGATCACATGTCGCATTACAACGTCAATGTGTCGGTACCCAAGACGCTGATCCAGCACCTGATCAGTTGGGTAATCGCCACAAAACAGTTTAGTGACGAAACCAATGTCGTATTGCAATCAATCCTGGAAACGGAAATTTCGCCCGAGTTGGTACCCGATATGGCCGGGGCTGGCGAACAACCTGCCCAGAGCACACAGGCCAAAATCGGCCCCTACGAACTACAGGATTTCCACCTCTATTACATTACGCGCTTTGGTCATCGGCCCAGCAAAGTCGCCTTTTTGGCACAACACGCCTGGGGTGACAAGGCGCGTGGCAACTGGTCGGATCTGCTCTCGGCAGAAAAACGCAACGAATATGATCTGGCTACGATCAAAAAGTGGTTGGATGTCTTTCTCTTTCGCTTCTTCCAGATCAGCCAATTTAAACGCTCGGCGGTGCCCAATGGTCCCAAAGTGGGCTCGGGTGGCTCGCTCTCGCCGCGTGGTGATTGGCGCGCGCCCAGCGATTCCGAGGCGACGATCTGGTTGGAAGAATTGCGCACCAATGTACCAGATGAAAGCTAGTTCAAGACCTGCTTTAACCGTAGTAAAGACTTCAGTCTTTGTTTTTTCAAGGGGAGAAAGACTGAAGTCTTTACTACCCAAGTTATCTTATTATTCTCAAATCTATGTGCAGTATAGAGAGAAGCGCCATGCAACTGAGCTACACCCAGAAACAGGAATTCTATCAAAACGGCTTTGTCAAAGTCCCTGGTGTTGTGCCCCAGATCATGATCGACGCGGCGGTACGGTCCATCAACAGTTCGTTGGGTAAGGGGATCGATCCAGCCCAGTTACCCATTTATCAGTCCCGCTCGTTCTGCCCCGAACTGCAACACGAAGGGGTGATCGTCGATCTGCTCAACAAAACGCCGGCGCTAGCCCTGGCCGAGTCGTTAATCGGTGTGGATAAAATTCAACCGGTGGGCGCGGGCCAGATCGCGCTGCGCTTTCCCACGCTGCAAGATCCACCGTCACCACCGCGGCCCCATCTGGATGGCATGTATACGCCGACCAATGGCGTGCCCGCTGGCACGATTCAGAATTTCACCATGCTGCTGGGTATCACGCTCAGTGATGTAACAACCACCTACGCGGGCAATCTGGCCGTCTGGCCCGGCACCCATCATATCTACGAGCAATATTTCCGCGAGCAGGGCCCCGAGGCGCTGCTCAATGGTATGCCACCAGTGGAGATTCCCGAACCGGTGCAGGTGACAGCCAAAGCCGGGGACATTGTGTTGGCGCACTACGAGTTGGCGCATGGCGTCGCCCAGAATGTATCACCACACCCGCGCTTTGCTATCTATTTTCGGCTTTATCATGTAGACCATGCCAAACACGGCCACGAAACCATGTCCGATATTTGGCGCGAGTGGGAAGGCATGACGGGGATCGTCCCGAACTAAACTGTGGTTGTGTTGAAAAAGCAATTAGAAAATCTTTGTCACGAATGATTACGAATGAGGAGAAAATTCGTGTCATTCATGACAAATCTATCTCAGAGCGCGTAATTTTCTTCGCGCAACATCGGGCCGAGGAACTGGCCGGTATAGCTTTTCTCGACAGTGACCAGATGCTCGGGGGTGCCTTCGGCCAGCACCACGCCGCCCTTATTACCGCCTTCAGGCCCCATATCGATCAACCAGTCACAATTCTTGATCACATCTAGATTATGCTCGATCACCAACACAGTGTTGCCCTTGTTGACTAGTTCGTGCAACACTTCGAGCAACTTGCGCACATCTTCAAAGTGCAGCCCCGTGGTCGGTTCATCCAGGATATAGAAGGTGTTACCAGTGGCACGACGACTGAGTTCTTTGCTCAGCTTGATACGTTGGGCTTCACCACCCGAGAGCGTTGTCGCCGGTTGGCCTAATTTCACATAACTCAGCCCGACCGCGGTAAGTGTTTCTAACTTGTTGCGAATGCGCGGAATATTCTGGAAGAAATCCAATCCTTCCTCAATCGTCATATTCAGCACATCGGCAATCGATTTGCCACGAAACTTGACTTCCAGCGTCTCACGATTGTAGCGGTTACCTTTACATTCCTCACACGGCACATAGACATCGGGTAGGAACTGCATCTCGATGCGGATGATGCCATCGCCTTGACACGCTTCACAACGCCCACCCTTCACATTAAAGCTAAAGCGGCCCGGCTTGTAGCCGCGCGTCTTGGCTTCGGTGAGCGAGGCAAAGAGATCGCGAATATCGGTAAAGAGACCGACATAGGTAGCTGGGTTGCTGCGCGGCGTGCGCCCAATCGGACTTTGGTCGATATCAATGACCTTGTCCAGATATTCAATGCCTTCAATCGCTTCGTGGCGACCCGGCCGATCCTTGGCGCGATACATGAGCTGTGCCAGCCGCTTGTAGAGCACATCCACCACCAACGTTGATTTACCGCTGCCGCTGACACCGGTCACCGCCACAAACTTGCCCAGCGGAATGCGCACATCAACATTTTTCAGATTATTCTCGCTGGCACCGCGAATAAAGAGATGGTTGCCATTGCCTTCGCGCCGTTCTTTGGGTATCTCAATGCGCCGTTCGCCACGTAAATATTTGGCCGTCAGGCTATGCTTATCCTTGGCAAACTTGGCACGCGGCGCGCTGGCAACCACATAACCGCCATGCTCACCGGCCCCCGGCCCCATATCCACCACCCAATCGGCGGCGCGGATCGTGTCTTCGTCATGTTCCACCACCAGGACAGTATTGCCCAGATCGCGCATACCTTGCAGCGTTTCGATCAAGCGCGCGTTGTCGCGCTGATGCAGGCCAATGCTTGGCTCATCCAAAATATAGAGCACGCCCATCAACTGGCTGCCAATCTGCGTAGCCAGCCGAATGCGCTGCGACTCACCGCCAGAGAGCGTCACCGCCGTGCGGCTCAGGTTCAAATAATCCAGCCCCACGTTGACCATAAATTGCAGACGCGCCACGATCTCTTTGAGCACCTGCGTAGCAATCGTCATCTCCCGTTGCGATAAATGGGATGGTTCAGTGGGGATGGCAGCGGCGGGCTGGTGTACATAGCCATTCACCTTGCCATTCGCCCGGCTGTTGTCTCTGGCATTCTGGCTGGCATCTTGTTGACCGGTCGGGGCAACACCTTGCAGCCACTGGATCCAATTCAAGCTATCGCCCACCGCCATCTCAGTGACTTCGTGAATATTCTTGTTGCCAACCGTGACCGCCAACGCTTCGGGCCGCAGCCGTTTGCCCAAACAGGTGGGGCAGGGGCGCACACTCATATATTCTTCGAGCTTGCTGCGAATATAGTCACTGGTCGTCTCTTGGTAGCGCCGTTGCAGGCTGGAGAGGACACCCACGAAATTGGTTTCATACGAACGCGCCTCACCCGAACCCGTCTGATAGTCGATCTTCACCTTCTGCTCTTTGCGCGTCGGGCCATAGAGGATAATATCGCGCTGTTTCAGGCTCAACTCGCCGATGGGCGCATTAAAGGGAATCGCGAATTGGCGACAAACCGAGCGCAGTAACTGGCGATAATAGCCATCATTCTCGTCATCATTCTGGCGCTGCCAGGGAATTACGCCGCCATCGGCCAGCGACTTTTCGGCGTCCAAGATCAGGTCTGGATCGAATTCTTGTAAGGAACCCAGCCCAGCACAAGCGGGACAAGCGCCGTGGGGACTGTTAAAGCTGAAGGTGCGCGGCTCGATCTCCGGCAAGCTGGTGCCACACTTAACACAGGCAAAGTGTTCGCTGTACATGCGCTCTTTGGGATTGTCGCGGTCGGTAATATTGGAGATGCTCAACACGCCCGCGCCCAGGCGCAACGCGGTTTCCACCGAATCGCTCAGGCGCGTCATGTCGGTGCCGGTAGCGTCCTCGTCGCCATTCTCCACCGCCGCGGCGTGGCGTACTACCATGCGATCTACTACCACTTCAATCGTGTGCATCTTGTAGCGGTCGAGATCGGGAATCTCATTCACTTCGTAGATCTCGCCATTGACACGCAGGCGCACAAAGCCCTGCTTCTGCATGTCTTCAAATACATTTTTGTGATGACCTTTGCGATCTTTAATGATCGGGGCCAGAATCAGCAGCCGGCTACTCTCGGCCATTTCCATAATGCTGTCAACAATTTGGGTTGAGGTCTGTTGGCTAATCGGTTCGCCACAGGTGGGACAGTGCGGTTGCCCAATGCGCGCATAGAGTAGCCGCAAATAGTCGTAGACTTCCGTTACCGTGCCCACAGTCGAGCGTGGATTGCGCCCGGAGCCTTTCTGGTCAATCGAAATCGCCGGGCTCAACCCTTCGATCTGATCCACATCCGGCTTTTCCATCAATCCCAAGAACTGACGGGCGTACGCCGATAGAGATTCAACATAACGCCGTTGGCCCTCGGCATAGATGGTGTCAAAGGCCAGGCTACTCTTGCCGCTGCCGCTCAATCCAGTAATCACCACTAATTTATCGCGTGGAATTTCCAGGTTGATGTTTTTCAGATTGTGTTCACGCGCCCCACGTACAATCAGTTTGTCCAGAGCCATAGTTTATTCCCTCGCAAAATCGTTCCCAATCAGAATGGGTCATGCTTGCGCTGCTTGGTCTCTACGCTTTAGGTTCTGCCCTATCGAACGCCTGTTCGCATATCCTGTGATTATAGACGATTCGACCCCAAAGTGCAAGAGTATAGCGCATTTTTTTGCAACCGTCTGTTGGGTGGATTGCCATCTAGAATTGCGATTTCTACTATAACGATTCACCCCACCCACACCCAGAGGGCAGTAGCCTTCTAGGTGTACTCTCCTGACAAGGGCTACCCTTTACCCACAAGTTGGCCGTAGGGGAAGGCGTGCCGGGGACGGCCCAGCGGCTTGATGCCACTACGCGCTGTTTTTGGGCCGTCCCCGGCACGCACGCCCTCCCTGCTACACGAATTTAACGTTGTCGTAATAGGTACTTTGTCATGTTACGCAGCCATCGCGTGCCCGGCTTGCGTAGATATGCGCCGATTAGAACGGGCACGCAGCGGTAGCGGCCAAGCAAATGCAGGGACAAAGCACAGATTTCCCCGCCGCTACCGCCGCATGCCCCTACCTTGCGTAACATGACTTACTTTCTAAGTAACGATTCAGGCCAATCGCATTCACCACCGGGAGCCCCAGCTGAATCGTTACCTTCCTAAGGCGCTTTCAAAGGAATAAGTATCCAGCGCTTGCCAAACAAAATCATGCGTAGGGGCGGCTTGCAGCCGCCCCGCGTTTGGCTCGCTGCGAACGGGCGGCTGCAAGCCGCCCCTACTGGATACTTGATTCTTTGCAATG
>DAOTTR010000474.1:0-2995 GCA_034437715.1 Caldilineaceae bacterium | reverse complement strand
ACCTATACTCGGCGTATCCGTGACGTACCTAGACGTAAAACTAAACTCAATTCGGCTCTTAACTTCCCTAAACGCCGTCGAAAACACTGCTTCTAATCCTTACCTTAATGGCAGTGAGGGCCAGGCTACCGCCGCCGCGCGGGGGATGGCGCTGCAAAAACGTTTCTTTCACTGGTTCTTGGAGTTTCCTGAAATTATGGCGCGCGGCGGTTTTGATTGTATTTTGGGTAACCCGCCTTATCTGGGTACAAAACATTTAAGCGGCACCTACGGCTATGCCTTCTGTACCTATGTGAAATGGGCCTATGCGCCTGCTGGGTTGAGCGATCTGGTTGCCTATTTTGTTCGCCGCATCTATAGCCTACTGCGCCCCAGTGGCTTTACTGCCTTTATTACCACTAATTCGATTAAAGATGGTGATATTCGGCGAGACAGTCTAGAACAGGTGCTGCTCCAGGGCGGAAGCATCAACTTCGTAGTGCGTGGCATCACGTGGCCCGGACGTGCCAATCTGGTCGTTTCTTTGGTTGCCCTACATAAGGGTGACTGGCTCGGGAAGAAAGTACTTGATGGGAAAGATGTTCCCTTCATCAGCACCTATTTTGAGGAATATGAAGATGTTGGCGAACCACTAGTGCTTAATGATAATTCTAACCGTGTTTATCAAGGTTCGATCTTCCTTGGTGATGGCTTTTTACTCAGTAATGAGGAGGCAGACCGGTTAATTCAGGCAGACCTACGTAATCGGGAAGTCATCTTCCCTGTTATCAATGGGCAGGAGGTCAACAACAACCCTGAACAAGAACCTGGCCGCTCGATCATTAATTTTCAAGACCTCACTGAACAGGATGCGTCAACCTACGAGTTGCTATTTAATATTGTTGCTGAAAAAGTTAAACCTGCTAGATTTGTACAAAAGAATGATAATGCCAAGAGATTATGGTGGATGTATTATCGATATAGTAAAGAATGTTACTCCGCTATTCGCGCTCTCTGTCGATGCTTCGTAATAACGCGTGTGACGAAGTATCTAAACTTTTCCAATTTTCCAACAAACTATGTGTTTCTAAATACCACTTATGTCTTTACGACAGATCGCTGGGATCTCTATGCTGTCGTGCAATCTACGATTCACGAGATATGGGGACGCAAATATAGTATGTCTCTTGAGCAGCGATTGCAATATTCGCCATCCGATTGTTTTGAAACCTTTCCCTTTCCGGCCGGCCTATGGCAAACCGCCAACCCAGCGCTGGCGGCCATCGGCGAGTGCTACCACGAAGAGCGCCGCGTCCTCATGCGCCACCTCTGGCTGGGCCTCACCGATCTCTACAACCTTTTCCACAACCCGGCCCTTACCCCCGCCCTCGTCGCCAAAATCAGCAAACAGCCGGACGCCATCGCCGCCGCCGGCTACCAGGGCCTCCTGGCACTGCGCACTCGCCACCGCGCACTCGATCAAGCCGTCCTCGCCGCCTATGGTTGGGGCGACCCTTCGACGGGCTCAGGGCACGCCCTCGATCTCGACCATGACTTCCACGCCATCGACACCCTGCCCGAAAACGACCGCATCCGCTACACCATTAGCCCGGTCGCGCGCAAAGAGGTGTTGCGCCGGTTGCTGGCGTTGAATCACGAACGGGCCGCGGCCGAAGCGTCGGTGTCCGCGGCGCAGCCAAAGCAGAAACGCGGCAAACGGGGCGAGCCGGCGGAGGTGCCGCAATTGGGGTTGTTTGGGTAAACGCATTCAAGCTTGGGGAGGGTGCCAACCAGCAGCAATCCAGAGTTTGCGCGATTCAGCCAGAAGCAGACGGTTGAGGTGCAACGCTTGGATCGTCGCCCGACCGGTAGCGGTCAACCCTTGGACAAGTACCCCACCATCCGCCCAGGCGAAATGGTCGGCCCACTGTTCTTGGACGGGGTGATAGAGGCGTTCTAACGTACCGGTAAGCGGATCAAGACCAACAATCCGGTCGCCTTTCAGCAAGTTGCAGCGCGAGCAGGCTAAACACAGATTGGGCAATGCCGTCGGTCCGCCCAATGCTTCCGGCACAATATGGTCGACCGTAAATTCACCGCCAACGACTTTTTGCGCGGTGCGGCAGTAACTGCAGAGCAAGCGATCTCGATCAGCAATCTGCCGGCGGAGCGCAACGGGGACATAGGTGCGGCTCATGGGACAGCACGATCAGGGCCAAGGCTGGTGATATCATGGCCGCGCTGCTGGAGCAACAGGGCAGCCCGCGCCCGGATGATCATCACCCGGTCAAAGCGGTCAGCCAATGCCTCTGCCTCCGCCAACTCGGTCGCGGTTAGGCCAGTTGCCTGTTGTTTGTGTAATAATAGGTCCATGCGGCTCTGTTCGTCGGCACGTAACGCCGTACGTGCCGCACGCCACAGCTCATCATCACGCAAAAAGGCCAACTGATCCAGCTCGGTGGCCAAGGCCGGGGGCAACTCCTCCGCTGCAACGAGCGGATTAGCGACATTGACCTGCGGCGGTGGCTTGGTCTGCGGCAAGCTCGCTGCGCTGGTGCGGCTGTATTGCAGACGGACGGCCGACTCGACCAACGCTTCGACCGTTGCATTCAAAGCGACCGCCCGTTGCTGCAAAACCTGATAAAGTTCCGGTGAGATTTGAATTGAGTGATTCATAATGTGTATATTACCCGATACGGATAAAAAATTCAAGCGATGATTAGCCTAAGGATGCGCCACAGTTGGCATTGTTTCAACCGTAGGTCACCGCCTCCGGCGTGACAGATCTGATAGACGAAGAAACGTGGCAAACGCAGCAGCCAAGCCGATGAGCCACCGTTGGCATTGTTTGAGTAAAAGACCAGATAATAGATAGGAAACAGCTATGGCAAAAGACATTACGGCTCATTTGGAATCCATGTGGTTGACAAGGATACCACCGGTTGAAACCGGCGGCTGCCACGAAAAACCTGCTTAAGCAGGTTTGGCATAGCAGGCGTCGAATTGATTCGACGCT
>DAOTTR010000473.1:0-15605 GCA_034437715.1 Caldilineaceae bacterium | reverse complement strand
AGCACATCTTCCAACCTTTGGGCATGAACGCCACTCGTCACAACGATGTGCGTGCCATCGTGCCGAACCGCGCTGAGGGCTATGAGTGGGAGAACGATCAATTGCGCAAGTCCTTCCGCATCCAGTGGAATAATATCAATCGCTCGCCGGCTGTACCTGCCAACGCCGCCAATGGTGGTTTGCTTTCCACGCTGTGCGATCTGCTCAAGTGGGACGCGGCACTGACCAATGGGCAAATCCTGTCTCAGTCCACGCAAGATCAACTTTGGTCGCCACTGCTGCTAAACAACAGCTTGCCTGTACCCTATGAACATGACTGGTCAGTAAAAACATTTCGGGGTCACAAGCTGATTGAATTTAGCGGTGGCGTTTGGGGCTTTACCACCTGTATGGCGCGCTTTGTGGAGGATCGCCTGACCGTGATCATCCTCACCAACCAGGACTCGAAGCCGTGGGATATGTGTACGGATGTGGCTGGGTTGGTGGAGCCGGCGTTGGCGTAACTGGTTGCATAACAGTTGTGCAGATGACAAACGTCTGCCATGTAGGATCACAACAGGCGCAGCAAGGCGAGTT
Source organism: Caldilineaceae bacterium (assembly GCA_034437715.1). Taxonomy (GTDB): domain Bacteria; phylum Chloroflexota; class Anaerolineae; order Caldilineales; family Caldilineaceae; genus JAHBVH01. Next base: position 15,029 of record DAOTTR010000473.1, on the reverse strand, counting down.
GATGGGGATGCCACCCACCGGCAAGGCGATTGCGATCACAGGCATGGTATTGAGGCGTATCAAGGATGGCAAAGCGGTGAAACGGACCCAATATTCAACCATTTCGGAGGAACGTTATGAGAACCAACATGCAGCAAGCACCGATTCGTAATGCAAATATGATTGGCGCATCCGCCTACAGTCACAGTGGTGAATTCGCTCCGGTTTACACAGACCTGCGACTAACTGGTCGGGGAGTCGACTTCAAATTTGTTCGCTCGTATCGTTCATCGCTCGCTGAAAATATTGGAGAGTTGGGGCGAGGATGGTCAAGTAGCCTAGCGAAGAAGATTGAACGTGAGGGCGATGCTATCATTTATCACGACGGTACCGGTGAAGTGTACAAATTCGCTGGCGAAAATAGAGGCACTTATACGTCTCCACCGGGACTTTATGGGGCTCTCTTGCAAACAGAAAAACAATTTCTCTTGTACCAACGCTACGGGCTAACCTATCGCTTTGAAGCTCCCGAAGAAGGTGGGAGGATCACGCGTATTGAGGACAGAAACCAAAACTCAATTCAACTGTCCTACCCTGCTGACAGAATTGTCATCGTCGATAGCTTGAACCGAAAGATCGTCCTAGCCGTCAATAATGGGATGCTGCAAGAACTCACAGATCACGCTAGACGAACTTGGAAGTACGTCTATGACAATGAAGAGCGCCTAATCGAAGTCGCGCAGCCTGTCACCGCCGACTTCCCCAATGGCACTTCGGTAAAGTATGCCTACGACACCGATCATCGGTTACGCTCAATGACCGACGCCAAGGGTCAGAAATATGTAGTGAACGACTACGACACCTCAGGAAGGGTCGTAGCACAAGAACACGGAAGCGGCACGTTCAAGATGGAATATGACACGATCGGTGAAGGCGAGCATGGCTTTCCCATTTACCGCACAACCTGCGTTAGAAAGAATGGCAGCAAGCTGATACTTGACCATGACGCCCTTGGTCATACCCTTTCGCGCACACTCTTCGTCAGCAAAGCGTCATTCGCATCGGAAGACATAATGGGCCTAGGTGGCGATGATGTCCCACTGCTCATGACTTCGCTATACAACAAGAATTCAGAATTAATCAGCCGCACTTTCCCGGCCGGCAATCAGACCGAATGGGTTTACAGTGAGGATGCCGAAGATGCCTTGAACCAAGGTAATCTCTTGCAGATTTCCGAGATACCTCAGCGCGATGTCGAGAGTGATCAAACAAGCATTGTCACACAATATGAGGTTGAATCCAAGTTCCAGTTAACAACCAAACTGATAGATTCACGGGGCAACCAGACATCATACGAATATGATGAAAAGGGCAATCTCCTGCTTACGACCTACCCTGCGGTCACCATTCAACCCGTTACTGGCGGTGCCCCAAGACCACCTGTCCTTGATAGAATCCAAACCGATGAATACCAATACAACGCGATGGGGCAGTTGTTGCGAAGAAAGCATCTTGATGGCTCCATCACCGAATACTACTACTATCCCGCCGATGACCCTATCGGTAGACGGGGACCAAACAGTGCAACCAACGATGTTGACCAACGCTGCGGTTATCTTGGGCGTGTGGTGCGCGATGCAAACGGTAGCGCGGTCAAAACAGAATATGCTTACGACAAGTTCGGTAATGCGACGACTGTGTGGGACGGGAAGGGCAATCCGGCCCGTCTGCGCTACAACGCGTTGGGAAAGCTGGAGAGTGTTACGAGCCGGGAGCCTTTCAAAAATAGGATTGATTACACATACGACGCTAACTACAATGAGATCGAATCAGTTCAGGCATTTGAACGACTTGAGTATGATGAAAAAAATCAGAAAACAGTCATCAAATCCTCCACGCTGCGCGAGCTAAAAGTGTACAATGCCTTGGACAATTTGATTCTGCGAAAAATTGTTGGCGACGACAAAGTGATCACTGAACATTTCACAAGGGATGCCAATGAGAATGTTGTCCGCCAAGTTCAACCGACGGGCAATACCACCGAATACACCTATGATCAACGTGATTTGCTGGTTGAGAAAAAGTTGGGCACTGGCACACAAGAAACGTTTTCCGAACACTTCACCTACACACGCAATAGCGCTGTCAGAACCTATACCGATGGTAATGGCCAAATGACGATGCACCATTACGATGGGTTTCATCGCTATAAGGGTTTCACAAATTCCGTTGGCACCAGGAAAACCCAGTGGTTTGACGCGGCAGATAACATTGTGCGCGTCGAAATTGACGGACAGGAAAACCGTGACAGCGTACCGCTCATGGCGACCAAGTACACTTTCGACCAATGGAATAGAGTCTATCGGGTTGATCAGGCTTGGCGCGATGCTGCCAACGGCCAAGAACTTGGGCAAAGCAACTGGGCCGGGGAGACAGGGATTGTTTCAACGGTAATTGAATACGCCGAAAACGGTCTTCTAGGCAAGGTATGGACGGAATCTGACAACGTGTTGGCCACTGAATATGATGGCGTTGGTCGCATTGTAAAAATGCAGGATCTGACCGGAGAGGAATTCTCCTTTGCGTATGACGAGAACAATAATCCCACGTTGCTGAAGTACCTTGGACCGGAAATGGAGGGAAGACGATGCGAACGAGAGATCCAAAAAAGCTATGATGCCATGGATCGGCTTGTCTGGCAGCAAGAAAACCAGGAAGCACCTGAAAAATTTGAGTATAACGCGCTCGGTAATGTCATCAACTATGTAGGAAAATCGGGCATTGAGGTTCATCACATCGACGATGAATTAGGCCGCAGAGTGGGCCATGCGTTTACCATTACAGATGCGTTGAACACCGCTACGGTTCAGAAGATAGTACGTCGGTTCGAGTACGATGATAACTATCGTCTCACGGCTTACACCGATACCTTGGGAAATCGGACAGCCTACGGCTACGACACACACGACCGCCAAACAAGCGTTATTTCTCCCGATGGCACTGTGGCAAACGTTGTGTATGACGCTAATGGCAACATTGTTAGCGAAGTGGATGAGAATAATAACGCGATCAATAACCGCTATGATGCGGCAAATCGCCTTGTTGAACGACGCAGCCTGGTCAAGAACACCGGTCAAGAAACGGTAGAGCAATTTGCGTATGATGGCCTCAACCGATTGGTGGCGGCAATTGCCCCAGATGCGACCATTCGGCGCACCTACGACTCCCTTTCACGCTTGCTGACTGAACAACAAGGCGATCATCTGCTGCGATGCAGCCATGATTCTGCCGGAAACCTGACCAGCTTGCTTTATCCGGGTGGCGAAGAGGTACACAAAACCTACGACATTCGCCAGCGCGTTACCTCGGTCAGCAATCAGGCGGGCGAAACAATTGCTAGCTTTATGTACCGGTCTAACAATCAGATCGCCAAGCTGTTGTTGGGCAATGTGATCGAAACGGATTTCTCTTACAACCAGCAGGAACGATTGGAGGCGATCGAGTACCGGAGAACAGACAATCTCGATCTTGTGGATGGCTTTCGCTACCAATACGACAATACGGGAAAGATGACCCACGAAATTCAGTTGAGCGAAGGCCCAACCTACGGTGAACGGTACTATTACGATGATGCCAATCGAGCGACCAAGGCGCAATACGGTGTTCAGGATGTTTTCGATCCCAACAGTGCGTTTGAGCAGCAGACTTCGTATGAGCATTTCCCCGAGGGTTCGTGGCAACGACGGGTTGACATTGATGGCCAAGGTCAGTTGATTGATGACCAGAGCGGCACCATCAACCCACGCAACCGCTATCAAGACTTTGGCAATCTTGCCTTTGCCTACGATGCGAATGGGAACTGCATCCGCAAAGGCAAGTCGAATCCTGGTTATTGCGACTACAAGTACGATGCGGACAACCGGCTGATCATGGCCGAGTGTTATGACGACCAAGGCAACCAAACCCAAACCATCGAATACTTTTATGATCCTTTCGGCAGACAAGTACGCAAAGTTGTGACCGATATGAACGGCAGCATCACAGAGTACACGTATGTGTGGGCCGGATCGATGCTCCTCGAAGAATATGAGAATGGCGTGTTGGTGCGAACCTATCTCTATGGTATCGGTTCCCTGCCCGTTCAACTTGCCGTAAATAAGGGTAGACGAGCCAACTACTACTACACGCACAATGGCAGAGGACTTGCCAGCGGCTTGGTGTACACACGCGACCCCTATGCGTTCGCCGAGAAGTATGGTTATAAACTAGGTGATCCCTTCCCGGAGAAGATCAATGGCGTACTGGTGGACCTCATGTCAAATTTAGATAAACTTGACATAGTAACCTCGATTGTTTCTGGCGATTCCTTGCTAGACTTGTTGAATGGGACACTTTCCCAGCATGGCACACACACAATTCCTCGTATTGGTATGGAGCTAACTAATCGTACACAAGCTGCTTTTTGGAAACAAGCAAGCGGGTTTTTAAATATAATCGGGCGTGGTAGTCGTGGGCAGCGGCCAACTGGCGCGAGTAAAAAAGACGGGCCACCACTTGGTGCCTACGCAACATACATGTCGATGGTCAGTGACATAGGCAGCGATTACGTTGCGGTCGCCACGGGCGCTGGCGCTGGCCCTAAAGACTACGTTACCGCTCCTGCTCCCGATCCAAATAGTACTGGCACTAATTCGCCTGACACTCCATTTGCTGAGCCACATACTGGCTCTCTCACACCCAAGGAACCTCCAGTTACGAAGGAAAATCCAGTTACGAAGGAATCTCCAGTCACCCCTGATAAGGCATACGGAACTGGGCTATATGACAGTGCTGGACATTTGTATGACTACATCATGCACGGACCGGGTGGAATCGACACGCCGGCCGGCGAAATTGGAGTTGGGACTGGTGGCGGTGGATATGGCATACATATAAAGTGGAAATTGGGTGGCGGGGCTAAGATGATCGATCCTGACGCCAGCTCTGGTGGCGTAATCTTCGCTGATGCAAACCCGTTTCCATCGGTGCAGAAAATTGAGGCAAAGGGCATGCAGAACAAGCGACCTGTGAATCCTAAGGATAATCTCGGATCGCAAGGGTTTTATCCATCCGAAGGTCCTAACCTTAGCAAATGGGATCTGATCTCATACTACGATGGCGAATCGAGTTTTGGCGGAGGCTTCAGTGGCGGCACGATCATTCCCGGTGGCGGCTACACCGACCCTATACACCCGGGCTTTGCGCCGAAACCACCCATGCCACCAGACACTAGTGGTCGAATAATGCACTAGAGCCGACCCGGGTAAGTGGTTTAGTTTGAGCGCTCCCCTGGCGTGGCGTATCAAAAGTGAATTCCTATCAGTTCTACCAAGGAGAATTATGCCTACTTCAGCAACACATATTACAGTAGTCGAAAGGGTTGCGGCAAGCAAGACCGCAATGTCTAAACTTCTGGGTGACCCATTTGCCGATCCAGATGTACCAGCTGGCGTGCAAATGAGGTTCGCCAAACTGGGGTCTGTCGGCCCCGACATACTTTATGCGATGGCCGATTACGGCCGCGATCTACAAAATTTGGAAAACTATCTGATCAAAGTGGCCGGTACATTCGATTGTATCGGCGAACTGATGGGCAAGGTAGGCCGCTACGTTGATGGGGTGGAATCAATCATCACCTTTGGCGTAACCGATTCAATCCACGAGACCTTTGATCTGATTGGCGCCACGCTGAATCAAGGGTTACTCGCCCTAATTGTTGGCCCTGCCGGGATAAACCTCTGGTCTGTTTTTGAAGCAGCCCGCCAAAAAGATTTGCCGCGCGAAGAATGGTATTGGGCCGACTACCTGCACTATATCAAGTCTGGACAATTTGTCCGCAGGTTGGTCGATAAGGCTCGTTCATCCGGTAACCCAAACCTGCTAGCTTATGGATACGGCTACCTTACCCACTATGTAACGGACACAGTAGGACATCCTTACGTCAATCAAGTGGTACAGGCTCCCTTTCGCTTGTACTGGCAGCGTCACCATCTGGTAGAGAATTTTATCGACGCCTACGTATGGGATCGTTGGCATACATCCAACCCACCACCTGCGCCACCGAGCACGCAAGAACAGCCCCTCGATACACTAACGGCAGTGCCGAACATGACCGGCACCGGGGCGCCACTTACCTTTGCTCGGTTGAACGATCACATCAATATCGGGAGCATTTCCCTTCCCGATCCAGTAGATGATTTGGTCGAAGCGGTTTGCAAGAAGATCGAGCAAGGTCTGTTCGATATTGGTGTAACGGAGAAAATCGACCCGGCCGTGCCTACGACAGCCGACTTTACTGCTTGGTGCGATCTGCTCTCCTCAACGATTAAAGAGGTGTACGACCAGAATCTCCCTCACCGCATCCCCAACAAATTGGGTGGCAACAAAGGACCGGGCACACCTGCGCGTCCAGATGGCTACCCAACTGCCGATGATGTAGCTGCTGCCTATGGCGTATTTCGTCTGGTGCTTCGTATGGGCACGGAGGAAAAGATCCAGGAGCCGCAACCGCCCAATATCATCGGCGACATTTCTGCGGCAGTGGACAAGCTGGCGAATGATCTACAGAACAATCTGACTAATTTTCCGCCCCCACCGAATATCAATAGCAGTGGTAGCTTTAGCTGGGATACGTTGTGGCCGGCGATTAAGGATATTGCCGAGTGGATGGGGAAAACCGTAGCAGCCGTCGGTAAAACAGTGTTTGATTTTGTCATTGATACGATCCAGGTTGGCGGCACCGCCCTATCTGAGCCGATCAAGTACGCATTGTACCTGTTGAACAAAGTGCTTTTTGCTATCTATAGCACTTTCCGCGATGTATTGGTCTATGCAGGGTACGCCCTTCCGTATACCAATCGGTTATCGGTCGATATGGGTGGCGGCCACAACGCGGAAACCCTGTGGCGCTCCGCAGGCAACTCAAATAACAGTTATCCTGTGGAAGAGATCCCTGCAGAACAAGTGATGTTCGGCAGTAATTATGCGCCGTTTGTCCCGCTGGCGGCGCAAGCTGCCTCGCAAAATCCACTGGGCGGCGTTTTTGTGGAACACCCAAATCTCAGCCTGACCGCGCCGTATATGCCAGCCGCTGGCAGCTTGCTCACACCAGATGTTTTTCTCGACCCTGGTCTTGGCCCGAACAATATGTTCCTTGCGTCGGGGCCGCAACAGGCGATTGTACCAGTGCCGGACCCGCCTTCCATTGCCATAGTACCGAAAAACTTTGGCGGCGCAGTCGCCAACAGCGTCAAAGGCATTGAACTAGCAGAAGGGGGCTTTCAGCCAGAGTTGGAAGATGGTGTCTTGAAGGACACTTTATTCCCGGATTACAACCTCGATGGCGACCGCTCCTATGCATGGCCGTGCTGGGATGTCACTGACCCACCAACGAACCCACCAGGGAAACCGTTAACCAAAACACCGTTGCGGCCAGAAGCCACCGAAAATGATTTATCTTCAATATTCAGTAAACAGGAAGCTCTTGCCAGCGTAGAGCCTGTTTTTGCATAACAAGATGAGGACAACGACGATGAAAAATATACGCACCGAAACCCAACCTTCTGTCGAATCATTTACACAACCCGGTGAGCCGCTTGGTTTTGTTGCTGACCTACAAGAAAGAGGGCTATGGCCGCCGCGATTGCATGATCGCAAGGATACCAACAACGATGATCGCAAAGCAACCACGCCTTTTCTGTTGATTCCCACCACAGCCACTGATGATGGGTTGCGTCCCCAACCCATTTCAATAACCTTTCACTCTAAAGGTATCTGGCTAGAGAATATAGGGGGCGCCGTAGTGACCGCACCCGTGGTGGGCGGTCACTATCGGATCAAATGCCGCATTCGGAATATGGGCGCCTTCCCGGCGTATGGCGGATTGGCGGATTTCTTTGTCAATAAACCAACTGTGTTTACAGGGGTGGCCGGCAGCAACACTACCCTTCCTGCACTTGGACATACTGGCTTTTCCCTGATCCAAGGTCAGGAAACGGTGATCACCTGTCCCAATCTCTGGCAGCCCATGACTGCCGACGATCTTACCGCCAGCCTTGTCGCCCATGTTTATGATCTGTTTGCCGATAAAATCAGCAGCCGTTTTGATGCCCAGAACGACCGGCATGTAGGGCGGCATGATTTCAAATCTGACCTTTATGTGCGTGACTGGACTGATTCTGATGTTGTACATGATACCGGGACCGAGCCGTCCGTCAGAAATATTTTCTACCGTACGAGCGATGTCTGGAACCGCAGATCGGCTGCGCCAGGTGTTTTCGTCAATGACCAAGCACCGAATCAAAACCCCCAAGCCGGGAATGGCGCAGCCGGTGACAATTTCATTTTTGCCAGAGTATCGCGCAATGATGCCGCCGTTGAACAGGAAGTAAAAGCGCATTTTCTCTTTGCCGAGTTTGGCACCGGTAGCCCTTTTATCGATTGCTCTACCACCCCCGATCCTTCGATCACCCTGCTGCCGGGTGAAACCGCAAAGCTCATTTCAATACCCTGGCATCTGCATCCGTCTGCATCCACGCATCTCTGTATTGCTGTGCAAGTCTATTCCGATGATGATCCATACCTGCCACCAGGACTGCTCGGATATACGCCAGGATGGCCAACGACCGATCTAATGGTGATTAACGACAACAACAAGGCACAACGAAATATCGCAGTATGGGATGGCGTGCCTAAAACAGAAGGCATGGTTTTCGGGATCATTTTTAATGCTGCAACCTTCGTGCGTGATGTCACCTTGCGCCTAGAATCATCAAACGGGGCACTGCGAAAACTCCAAAATGCTCTGGTGAGTGTTCCCTCATTCGACATCGTACAGAAATTTTTGCCGGGAAGCACCCTTGTCTTGAAAAACATGTTGCCTGGCGAAAGACGTTGGATTGCTTTTTCCTATGACAGTTTTTCCGTACGGGCCAAAGAAACCCTAAGTGTCTACTTCAATGAAGTGGTTGGCGAAACCGTCGTAAATGGCTTTGCCTTTGACTTACGGGGAGTTAGGGCAGGCAACATGGTGCTACCCACCCTGGCCTTCCAAAGCGCGCTGTTTTATCGGATGGCGGAAGGCATGGACATCAGCAGCGCTGGAAAAGGCCTAGAAATTTGTCAGCAACTTCAGGAAGCCGATGCCGATGCCAAGTCCTATCTCCAAGCCTTGCCAACATTGGTAGATATAATGGCTGCCAGTCTGAGCGAAATGTGGGCGAAGTATCGAGATGTAATGGATAGTTTCGGGGTTATGGAAAACCTCAGGCAATTGGGTGAAGCCGACGCAACAAAGCTGGCCGCCGTGTTAGCCCTGCATAACAAAGTGCTCCATCAAGTAGATGCGCTCCAAACCATGGCAATTAAGGGCATTGGCGACCTGGCCGATATTTTGTTCACAGCGCGGCTGCAAAGAGATGTGTACAAGCTAGAAAACCTTGCTTCATCACAACGCTTCTGGGATTTGCTGAAAGCAACCGAACAATTTATCCAAGCCTACGCCAGCGAGGAGGGGGGAGTCAAGACCTATGTGCCTTTTGTAAAATCGCTGCTGGATTTCTTTGAAATCACCGTATCCATGCTCGATAGCGGTGTGGTCAGGGCTCGCTACGAAGAACTGGTAGGAAGCTTGGAAAACAGACCTGAAGCAGTGCAAAAAGCGCACCTGAATTTTCTCAATGCCCTATTGCTGCTTTTGACCACAAAGTAGATCTGGTCTGCGCTTAATAGCTTACGGTTTACTTTTCCGAAGGAGAATAAATAAATGGGAATTTTCGATCGGTTCCGCACAGAGGAAGAGCCTTTGGTGAGCCAGCAGGAGCTTGAGAAATTCATCGATGGGCGAGAAGATTTGCAGCTTTACCATGATTTCCTTAAGCAGCGCTGGTTAAAAATGGTTATCTGGTGGCATAACCGCTCTGTACAAGCTCGTTGGCGCTATTTCTTTTTTCGTGGGACTGTGATCATTGGCGGCGTACTGATTCCGATCCTTTCCGTCTTGAATATGAATGATAGATTTGCTCCCTATGCGCCAATCGCAATCGCTATTGTGGGCGGCGTCGTTGCCGGGTGTGCTGCTTGGGAGGGTGTGGCCAATTATGGAGAAATTTGGCGTGGAAAGCGGCGATCGGCTGAATTGCTGAAGGTCGAAGGTTGGCAGTTTTTTCAACTCTGTGGGAAATATCAACAAGATGGCTGTCATGAAAAGGGATTCCCGCGCTTTGCGGCTGCAGTCGAAGAGATGATCGCGCGAGAAGTGGGTGAATATTTTGCGGTCTTTGATCCATCATTAGCGCAAAGTAAAGTCGTCGCAGAGCAAGCCTTTATGGATCTGATTGACGACATTCGGAAAAAGTTCGGCTACACCACGAATTAGATTAACAATAAGCGCAGGTTGTCGCCGAAGCGATGCTGGAAACGGCATGGTTTGAGACACCACGATTAACACGTATTCAACCATCATCAATACCTTCGCCAAGGTGGGATGAAAGAATAGAAAAATAGGAGCAATTGAGTCTATATCTTCGCCGAGGCCTGGGCGAATCTAGATGAAATCATGCTCCAATGGAACGACGGAACCTGGAAGCATAGCGCTTTCTGGGGCGCAGACATTATTCCATTTGGGGTTACAGGCACGATCAGTCGGCGACGGGTCGGTGATCTCCCTCCAGCCGGCGTTTGGACTCGATTGGAAGTGCTGGCAAGTGACATCGGTTTGGAAGGACGAACGATCAACGGGATGGCATTCACATTGAACACTAGCGCGCGTTTTGATTGTTATTGGTCACGCGCTGGGAAGTTGTACGAGGGTTAGGCTACATGTTTAACAACGATTTCGCACGCTTGCGGGCAGAATCAGCCGATTCCCCACCATGGGGCTGACGGTTGGCGTCTATCGCGTCGGGTTTAGCGACCTGAATGATCGGAGTAACCGAGTGATTGCGTACTTCCTTGATTTGGAACTGCCAACGCCGGTCTATACCTACCAGTTCTACAGCGATAGCGTACACTTTGCTGTCGACGCCCGCGACCTCACAGTGATGGGCAACGCCGTCAATGGTATTGATGCTGTGCTGCATCCGGTCAGTGCCGTCATCGGCGCGATCAGCCTGACTACGACGATGGCCGATGGCGCGCGCCGGGGTGCGCGTGGAATTGTACAATTACGGTGAAGAGCGTCCCTTTGTCTATGTCACCAGGTCTATGTCACCAGTGGCCCCGATGGCGAACATATAGCAAACCCTATTTCTGGGCAATGTAGACCACCCACTCATCGTTGTCATAGAGTGGCAGGCCGTCCCAGCGCGGATAGACCGTGGTTTGGGCGAAACCGGCCTGTCCCATGATTGCTTGCATGGTTGCGATCGCATAGGTCTGGTCGCAGAGATGAACCTCGGTATATTTGCCCGTCTCCAGATGGAGAATGTGAAAGCGCTCATAGGAGAGCGCACTGTCATCGTCCCAAAAACGTTCACCCAAATGCAGAAAGGGGCCATCGCCCCACAATCCTGTATCGTCGGTAAACCACCAGTTGGTACTGGTTTTGTCCACACGATCTTGATTGAGTAGCTCCACCACCAAGGCCCCGCCGGGCTTGAGCGCGGTCGCCGCCTTGGTCAGCAACGCTGCGGTCTCCGCTTTGGGGAAGACCGCCAACTGTCCATAGATAAAGAGCGCAGCATCAAAGGTGTTCGCCGGCAGATCCACGGTGCGGATGTCTTGCTCGATGAAGGTGCAGCGCTCGGCGACACCCCTCTGCTGCACCAGATCGCGCGCATAGGTTACGGCTGCCGGGCCAAAATCGATGCCGGTGACGTAGCAGCCACGCTTGGCAAGTTCCACCGCATAGAGACCCGGTCCACAGGTCATGTCACAAATGTGCATGCCGGGTTGTAACCCCAACTTTTCCCACAACCAATCTAATTGCATCTGGCGCTCTTCGGCAATCCTTGAAGCGGCACCATGCGCCTGATCCAGGTGTTCGCGCAACATACGTTGGGAAAAGGCGAGATCATTCCACGGCAGATTGCCCCCTTGCTGCCAGGGCATGGGGTGGGAAGGACGGCGATAAATTCGCCAAAGTGCATCTAACAGTTGGGTTTGATTGGCTTGCGCTTGCATACGAAGGTAAGTTTGTATAATGTTCTGTTCGATAAATCAGGATACACAGGGAACCTGTCGGATCTGACCAAGTGCATCACATTGATAATTGATATTGGAAAAATGGTTTTGTTGATGAAAATCTACACCCTATTGTACCCAGATCTGCGCCTAGATTCAAACTGTGAAAATGCAAAAAACGTGGTAACTACTACGACAACGTTAAATTTGTGTTGAATGAATTCAACACCTGCGACGGCAAACGTGTTTAAACACGTTTTCTATACTAGGCTCTGAATAAATTCAGAGCAGCAGGTGATGAAATTTAACGTTGTCCTACTACTAACCCCTTCCCTGAGAAGCTAACCATTACCCACATTTTTGGGTATCAGGGAGGGCGAGCGTGCCGGGGATGGCCCAAAAACAGAGCGTAGTGCCGTCATGCTGCTGGGCCGTCCCCGGCACGCCTTCCCTACTGCTAGGTTAGCAGATTGAAAAAACAGCCGCAATCCCTGGCTGTGCGCGTGGCGCGCCTTTCAAGGAGAGCCGTCAAGGTCGTTGATCCGCCGACTATAGAGACGGTACAGAAGAAACTACCCATAATCTGTCCAAATCGCAGTTGACAATCAAGAAGCATATAGTTTATATTCGCGGCGAATGTATTCAATTTATGAATAATTACCAAATCAATAAACAATCTTTGTATAGTACTGTTGCCGAGTTTCATGCCCTTGTTCTTCAATGGTGTGGACAGCAGGCAGGTGCGGTTACCACTAGCGCAAGACCGCAACCAATCAATCTAACCAATCCATTTTACACAGAAAGGGATTTTATGCGCAGGCTATTGCATATTGTGCTTCTGTCGTTCGCCGTAAGCCTAGCTCTCCTGGGTTGCGCGCCGATTACGACTCCGCAAGCAGCGGGTGAAACGAATACAGGCACAACCACGCTCAACGTCTTTGCCGCGGCCTCGCTGACCAATGCTTTTGGCGAGATCGGTGAAAATTTTGCCGTAGCCAACCCAGGGGTAGAGGTTGTCTTCAATTTTGCCGGTTCCAATCAACTGGCTACGCAGATCGGCCAGGGCGCGCCAGCCGATGTGTTTGCCTCGGCCAATGGCACGCAGATGAACGTTGCCATCGAAACCGGGCGCATTATTACCGGCACACAACGCACCTTTGTGCGCAATCGGCTGGTGGTGGTTACGCCCAGCGATAATCCAGCAGGGCTGACGGGGCTACAAGATTTGGCGACGCCAGGGTTGAAGCTCGTCTTTGCCGCCGCAGAAGTGCCGGTCGGTCAATATTCGCTCGATTTTCTCGACAAAGCCGAGGCCGACGGCACTTTGGGCACCGGCTATAAAGCGGCAATGATCGCGAACATCGTCTCCTATGAAGAAAATGTACGCGCCGTGTTGACCAAGGTAAGCCTGGGGGAAGCCGATGCCGGCATTGTCTACACCTCCGATGTCGGCGCGGCAGCCGAGGAAGTTGCCCAAATTGAGATTCCCGACACCCTCAACACGGTGGCTAGCTATCCAATTGCCCCGCTGGCTGACAGCCCCAATCTGGCACTGGCCCAGCAATTTATGGACTATGTGCTGGCCCCCGAAGGCCAGCAAGTGTTAGTCCAATACGGCTTTGTTGCCAGCGATGGGGCTAGCAGTCAGTAGGACATGGAATTGATATCACCGCAAGCGGAATATTTTTGCGTCTGACATTTGTCCAACAGGTGCAGAGCCGCGGGTTGCCCACCTGTTGGACGAATAACTCAGCTTACCAAGCGTAGGCTTCGGGGGCTTCCCCACCGGGGCCGGGCCAAATTTCATTGAGTTTCGCCAGGGTCTCGGTAGATAACTGTAATTCTACGGCGCGCAGCGATTCCTCATATTGCGCCAACGTGCGCGGGCCGATGATCGGCGCGGTCACGACGGGATTGTGCAGCAGCCAGGCCAAGGCGACATGCGCAGGTGCTTCGCCCAATTCGCGACAGAAGGCTTCGTAGGCTTCCAATTGTGGACGCTTTTTGTCGATATTGGCCTGCATCCGTTCATCGGCACGTCGGCCTTCTTGGACTTTCTGCAGCACGCCGCCCAACAACCCGCCACCGAGCGGACTCCAAGGAATCAGCCCCAACCCGAATTCACGGCAAGCAGGGATCACTTCTAACTCGATCGTGCGTGCATTGAGATTGTAGAGACTTTGTTCGGATACCAACCCCAGAAAGTTGCGCTTTTCCGCCGCAAATTGAGCCAGCGCAATGTGCAATCCCCCGAAATTACTGCTACCCACATAGAGTACCTTGCCCTCACGCACCAACTGCTCCATGGCCTGCCAGATCTCTTGCCAAGGCGTAGTTCGTTCGATATGATGCATCTGGTAGAGATCAATGTGATCCGTTTGCAACCGGCGCAGACTCTCTTCGCAGGCTTTACGAATGTGATAGGCAGAAAGCCCGCGTTCGTTGGGCCCTTCCCCCATCTTGTTATAGACTTTGGTCGCCAGCACGATCTGATCGCGCCGCCCGCCACCTTGCGCCAACCAGCGCCCCACGATCTGCTCGGTGATGCCTTCGCCGAGTTTCCAGCCGTAGACATCGGCTGTATCGAAAAAATTGACGCCCGTTGCCAACGCTCGATCCATAATAGCATAGCTATCGGCTTCCGTGGTCTGTGGCCCGAAGTTCATCGTACCCAGACAAAGCTTACTGACTTTCAGCCCTGTGCGGCCTAGATTGGTATAGTTCATAGGATCCATTTCATTGAAAAAACAGCACAAATGCTCAATTAATAGTTAACCCAAGTTGTGACCTTAGATTTTTGCGTATAGAAATCGTTTTTTGATCGACTACCAGAGAGAAATCGAAAAACGATGCACATTTAACTTGATGAAACCGGTACTACTTACTCAGCC
>DAOTTR010000472.1:0-35800 GCA_034437715.1 Caldilineaceae bacterium | reverse complement strand
TTGTTAGATCTACTGACCGCCCTGGCCAATTACTATTACACACATGGCGATGCCGTGCAAGCCATGCACTATCTCCAGCGTTTGTTGACGCGCGAGCCCTGTCGCGAAGATGCCCATCGTCAGGTGATGCGCTGTTATCTGCACTTGGGCCAACGCGCCCAGGCGCTGCGCCAATACCAACTCTGCACCCAGATTCTTGCCCTGGAATTCACGGCCCAACCCGAACCGGCCACGGTAGAGCTGTTTGACCAGATTCGGACCAATTCAGTCCGGGTCAATGCTGAGAGTGTCCAGGACGCTGTCCCTGGCACAGTGTTAACGTAGCCCTAACTCAGCATAAACTCATTGCTATCCCAGCCGTAACCCAGCCCAACCTGAGCCAAGCCACAGACGGCTGTGCGATACTAATGGTAGCCAAGAAGTGAGACAGTGAGACAGTGAGTTGGTACGACTAGCTTACTGACCTACTGACCTACTGACCTACTGTCCTACTGATTGTCGTGTGTTGAGGAGTTGCCGCTTGTCCGATAATACGGCGTCCGGCCCATTGCTCCACCAGCGCCACACCGTGCTGATCCTGCGCTTGACGCTCGATCAGCAGCACCAGCTTTACCGGGGCACTGTGATCGATCCAGATGAGCAGGTGGTGGGCCAATTTCGCAACTGGCAGGAACTCGTCGCTTTGCTGTAACAATGGCTGAGCGCCAGGCCGACCACTTCGTCGGTATAACGCTTGTAAGCTACGGGATAGGAAAACCATGCCTTATTACGCAACCAGCTTGGATCACCTGCTCGCCGAAGTCGAGCGCATTGATCTGCTCCTTCGCGTCCAGGTTTGGCAGGCGCAACAGCTACAGGGCGAGCCGTCGGCATTTCAAGGGTGCAGTATTAGCGATGAGGAGATCGCCGTCCTCTTCGATCAACCGCTTGGCGTGCCGGCCTGGGCGACGGTGCCAACCCCGTTGGCGATGGTAGAGGTGCAGGATGCCTTAGCAGATATGCGTCAAACAATTGACGAACAGGCCGCCGCCAGCCTGGCCCAGGGTATCCCGTTACGCCTCGCTCACCTGGCGCACGCCTTTGCCCTGGATCGGTTTGCGGTTGACGTGATCTTACTTGGCCTGGCGCTGGAGATCGACTTGCGTTACGCGCGCTTTTACGCCTATCTCCAGAACGACGCCACCGTCAAACGCCCCAGCGTCGATCTGATCCTGACCTTGCTCTGTCCTTCCCTGATCGAGAAGATAGCCGCTCGCCAACACTTTCAAGCGGAGGCGCCTTTGCTGCAACAGCAATTGGTGCGGCTGGTTGATGGCCCCAACCAGGAACGCGGACCACTACTAGGCCAAATCCTTCAGGTGGACGAACGCATTGTCCACTATCTGTTGGATGGCGATAGTCTCGACGCCCGTCTGCTGCCCTTTGCCGAGTTGATCCAGCCACAGATCCAGTTGGACGCCTTGCTCCTGCCGCCGGCGCTGCGCCAACCGCTGGCGCAGTTGGCGCAGGCCGGCGCCGCCCCCGATCGGCTGCTGCTCTACCTTCAGGGCGGCTATGGCGTGGGCAAACAAAGTGTGGCGAACGCGCTCTGTCAGGCATTCGGGTTGAAGCTGCTGGTCATCGACAGCGCCAAATTGCTCGCCAACAAAAGCATGCCGTTCGCAACGCTGGTGCGATTGGTCAGTCGCGAGGCGATCCTGCAACAGGCTGCCCTCTATTGGTGTGACTTTGATACGCTGTTGGCCGATGACAAACGGGACGAACAAACGGTCTTGCTGCGCCTGTTGGCAGCGCACGGTGGCCTCAGCTTTTTAGCAGGTGCCAACAGTTGGGAACCAGCAGATGCCCTACGCGATCATACGTTCTTGCGCCTGGAATTCCCTCTCCCGGACGCTGCCGTGCGCACCCAACTCTGGCGGCGTGCGCTGACCGCGGTGAAAACGGTGGGCACAGAAGCCGAGTGGGCGGCGCTGGCCGGCAAGTTTCGCTTTAGCGGCGGCCAAATTCACGATGCCGCCCACACGGCCCACAACCTGGCCTGTCGCCGTGACCCGACCAGCGGTCAGGTGACTTTAGGCGATCTCTATGCCGCGTGCCGCTTGCAATCGAACCACAAATTGGCAACACTGGCGCAAAAGATCACGCCCCACTACACCTGGGACGACATGGTCTTGCCCGCTGACCGCCTGGAACAACTGCGCGAGCTTTGCGACCAGGTCAAATACCGGACGCTGGTTCTCGACGCGTGGGGCTTCCACCGCAAACTGGCGCTGGGCAAGGGGCTGAACGCGCTCTTTGCCGGCCCACCGGGCACAGGCAAGACGATGGCCGCTGAGATCATCGCCCATGAACTGGGGCTGGACCTCTATAAGATCGACCTGGCGAGCATGGTGAGCAAATATATTGGGGAAACCGAAAAGAACCTGGCGCGTCTCTTTGCCGAGGCCGAAAGCGGCAACGCCATTCTCTTTTTTGATGAGGCCGACGCCCTCTTTGGCAAACGCTCGGAGGTGAAGGACGCCCACGACCGCTATGCCAACATTGAGATCAGCTATCTGTTGCAGCGCATGGAGGCGTATGAGGGGGTGGTGATCCTGGCCACCAATCTGCGCAAGAATATGGATGACGCCTTTGTGCGCCGGCTGCACTTTACCATTGACTTTCCCTTGCCGGCGGTGGAAGAACGCCGGCGCATCTGGCAGACAATCTGGCCGGACGCCACGCCATGCAGCCCGGATTTGGATCTGGATTTCCTGGCGCAACGCTTTGAGATCGCCGGCGGCAACATTCGCAACATTGCCCTGGCCGCCACCTTTCTAGCCGCGGCCAACGGGGGCGTAGTGGCGATGCCGCACTTGATCCATGCCCTGCGCCGTGAACACCAGAAGATGGGCCGCGTGCTGACCAGCGCCGAGTTTGGGGCGTATGCGCAGCAGGGGCCGCAAAAAATGGTTAATGGTCAACAGTCAACGGTTAATGGTTAATGAACACTCAGGCAACGTGAAAGGAATCCAGGATGGACAACCGTCAAGTCACTAAAGCACCGACCCAGCCTGGCCGCTCCCCATC
Organism: Caldilineaceae bacterium; assembly: GCA_034437715.1. Taxonomy (GTDB): domain Bacteria; phylum Chloroflexota; class Anaerolineae; order Caldilineales; family Caldilineaceae; genus JAHBVH01. The sequence goes on along the minus strand of DAOTTR010000472.1, from coordinate 32,731 downwards.
CACGGTGGAGACAGCCGAAACCGAAAAAGCGCCGGCGCGCCGTGCCGCGAACCTGCTGGCCGGTTGGGTGACGCCACCCGCCAGCCCCGCGATGGCCCAAGGCCACGCCGCCCAGTTGAACCAGGCGATGACCGGTCAACCCGGCGCGGGTGCGGCGTTGGCTCGGCAACTTCAGCAGACTTATGGCAATCGCTATGTGCAGTAGGTGGTGCAGAGGGCGCGGATGGATGGCCGTGTACCGGCGGATGATGTGCAACTGCCAGCTAGCAGCGGTGGCAAGTCGTTGTCGGAAACGGTGCGCCAGCAGATGGAAAGGGCCCTGGGGGCGAGTTTTGCCGATGTCCGTATCCACGAGGGACCGGAGGCTGCGTCGATTGGCGCTATCGCCTATACCCGCGGATCGCATATCCATTTCCAACCGGGGCAGTACAACCCAGCGAGCCGGGCAGGGCAGGAACTCTTAGGCCATGAACTGGCCCATGTGGTGCAGCAGCGGGCAGGTCAGGTCGCTACGCCACATGGCAAGGGTGTACCAATTAATAACGACCTGCACTTAGAAACTGAGGCTGATACGGCAGGGAAACGAATAACCTGTGGTGAGACGGTGAGGACCATTCATCCAATGCTCGCTCCCGCTGTTGCACCGTATCCCCCCATGCTGGCGTTGTGGTGCAGCCCATGTTGAAACGTCTGAAAAAATTAAAATTTTGGGACAAAAAGCAAAAAGAGGAATCTCCAGAAGAACTGAGTAGCCTACGTCATGACATAACCCCGCAGGATGCGAAGCAGCCTACCCAGGAAGCTTTGAAAAAATGGCGCGATAATCTCAAAAAAACTTACTACCCAGGATTGACGCTAGAGCAAATTGAGCAAGGACTTTCCAAACGCGAACGGTATAAGGGGGAAGAAAGTAAGGCTGATACTCCCACCTATTATATTACTGACAAAAAGGAGCGGAAACAATATAGAAGAAAATTCAATCCCCAGGGTGGAATGGTGGATAGCGAAAAGCAGCCTGTCAGCACACAGGACGCTCGCAGAGAATACTCAGCACCAGGAAGCGATCTTGTGAAAAAGCATATCTTTGTATGGCACAGTAAAACTGGGAAATTATATACACTAGATGAAGGAAAATTAAGTGCGCACCTGGGGAAAAGAGTTCATCACACCACTCCTGTTGCCGGAGATAATGTCGGGATGGCGGGCGAAATTGAGACTGATAAAGAAGGGAATATTTTATTCATCTCTGATCGAAGCGGTCATTATGCGCCACGAGCCGAATATCTCTACCATTTTATTACAGAAAAATTGTTCAAGTCTAAAGATGAAAAAGGTCTTGGGGCAACACCTAATAACGCAATAAAGGTAGTGTTGACAGGGACAGGAAAAACCTGGCCAGTGAGATTGCCGACTGAAGATATTACGCTTACCTATGGCCAGTTTTCCCAAACTCAAGGAAATGAGATGCAGATTCGTCTGAAGAAAGCGTTGAATAAAGAGATTGAAGGACAAGCTGGAGCCTTGACAGAAGGTGAAAACCTCAAGCCATCACAGATAATTGCGTTGAAGCGATTAAATATGGTCAATCGTAATAACACTGGACAGCCATATCTCTATTCAAATCAGGCTCAACCACAAGGTTCTGCTAGTATGGAAGGGCATTACAAACAAATGCCAGCGATTAGTCATGAACAGGCTCTTACACTTGATTATAAACAAACGCCGGCGCCTGATCATGAACAAACTCTCGCACCTGGTTATAAACAAACGCCAGCGGCTGTTCCTGAACAGGCTCTTGCACATAGCTATAACAAAACGCCAGCGGCTGTTTCTGAACAGGCTCTTGTACATAGCTATAACAAAACGCCAGCGGCTAGTTATATACCTGTTCCAGAGCATCGCGCAACATCCCATCGAAGCTCAGACCCGCTAACACATGAAAAGGTAATAAAGAGGTATCTTCTTAATACGTCTTTGGAACAAGTCCAGGACGATATCAAAAAATCATACGGAAAGGACGCAGAGGGAGAGGGGCGAATTGATTGGTTTCTAAGCGAGAATTTTAACAAGGATCTTAAAGGGGCATGGCAAGATCCGGCATTTACTATTATTCAACAAATTATTGCTGACCGTGGATTGAGTACAGAGTTCGGCTCTAATCTGCAACAACATGCCCAAAACGAGTAGCGAATAAAAATGATTGCCAATTCCACTAATAACCCACTGCGTCACTTCGGTAGTTGTCGTTAAGCTCACTAAATCCGATACCTGACAGTACGTTAACTCGTTTAAATCAGATTCCCAGAGACCAAACCCATGCTCAACGACCTGGACAAAACCCTAAAAACCCTTTTAACCCGCGAACTGCCGGCAGATCTGGTCGGGGAGGAAGCCACGACCAAGGTGACCATCAGCTTCACCACGCCGGACAAAGAGTCGGCGGCTAACGCGATCAAACCGCCGGCGATCAACTTCTTTCTCTATGACATCCGCGAGAATATGGAGTTGCGCAGCAACGAGCGCCGCCTGGAACAGCGCGACGGCCTGTTCATCCAACACCCGCCGCCGGTGCGTGTCGACTGTTCCTATCTGATCACCGCCTGGAGTGCCAGCGCGGACAAGGCGACGGGGGATGAACACTGGTTACTCAGCGAGGTGCTGCAGGTGTTGCTACGCTACCGCCAATTGCCGGTTGAGGTGCTGCAAGGCAAGCTCAAAGCGCAAGAGCCGCCGGTGCGCGCCAAAATCCTCCAGCCCAGCTATCTAAACAGCATGGGCGAATTCTGGCAGGCGATGGGCGACCGCCCGCGCGCCACCCTGCACTACACTGTCACCATCAGCATCCCGGTCGGCCAGCCACGCGAGTTGGAAGCCGTGATCGGGCTGGACATCCGGCTGCAACCGCAAGCAAGCTGAAGCCGTTGGCGCGGCTTGCCCGGTGCCTTGCTTGATCGCAATCAATCACTTCCTATACCAAGAAGGAGAACCCAATGCCTAGCTACACCGCACCCGGCGTCTTTATCGAAGAGCAGCCTGCCACCGGCCCGATCAGTGGCGTGGGCACCAGCACGGCGGCCTTTATCGGGCCGGCCGGCCAGGGACCGATCAACCAGCCCACCAAGATCACCAACTGGACGCAGTTCAAAGACAATTTTGGCGGCTATATTGCCAATCCGCGCTGCTATCTAGCCCATGCCGTCGAAGGCTTTTTTCGCAATGGCGGCGCTTTGGCCTATGTAGTGCGCGTCGGCACGGCGACCCGTGCGGCGCTCGAACTTGCCGACCGGGCCGACGGCATCGCCCTGCGGGTGGAAGCCCGCCAGGAGGGGCTGGCCAGCAACACCATTACAGTTGAAGTGCCGGAGATCCCGCTCGTGTCTAACGCCACCGTGGCGCGCGCCGCGGCCACCATCGCCACCGTGGCGGACAACCGCATAACCGTGACCAATGAGGCCGATGCCAAAAACTTCCGCGTCGGTGATTGGGTGATGATTGAGGACGCCCAAGCGGGGCGCAGCCAGATCACGAATATCCGCCAGGCTGTGATTACGGTGACGCCGAACCTGGTGGCGCTGGACAAAGAGGGCAAAGAAATCAAGTCGGCAAAGTTGCGCATTGCCGATTTAATCCCGCAACAACAGACCTTGCGGGTGCAACCGAGCCACAGCCTACAGCCGGGTAGCGTGATTACGATCAGTCAGGGTGATCTCCAGGAAGTGCAAATTGTTGACAAAGTAAGCGCCGATTTTCTCACATTGAGCCAGGGCCTGACGCATCCCTTTAGCCTGGCCAATGATGCCAAGACCAACGCCGTAACCATTGCCGGCGCTGAATTCACGCTGGTGCTCCGCAATGCCAATCACCATGAACGGTTTGAAAATCTCTCTCTTGATAGCCGCCACAGTCGCTACTTTGGCAAAATGGTTAATTCGACGTTGGTGCGTGTAACCTTGCCGGCAACACCGACAACGGCGCAACCGCCCAATCACCTGCCCAAAGCGATCCCGGCTACGGCGCTGGCCAATGGCGCGCCTGATCAGTTGAACGCGCTCACCGCAGAACACTACACAACTGCGCTGGAGAGCTTGACGCGTATCGATGATGTAAACATGGTCTGCATCCCTGACCGCACCGACCCGACTGTACAGCAACTGCTGATTACCCACTGCGAAAGTATGGGGGATCGCTTCGCCATTCTTGATCCAGCGCCACAAGTTCCCCCCTTTGACGCCGGTGGCATTCAAGCGCAGCGTAAACAGTTGGACTCGACAAGGGGCTATGCCGCGCTCTACTATCCACAACTCTACATTGCTGATCCCAAAGGCGCCGACGGGCAGACGCTCTTGATGCCGCCTTCCGGCCATATTGCCGGCATCTATGCTCGTAGCGATGCCCAACGCGGGGTACACAAGGCACCGGCCAACGAGTTGATCAGCGGGGCGCTACGCCTGGAACGACAATTGACCGAGGGCGAACTAGGCGAATTGAACAGCGCCGGGATCAATGTGATCCGCAGCTTTCCCAACAGCGCTCGTCCGAACGTCTGGGGGGCGCGCACGACGGCACCGACGGACAATGTAGCCTGGCGCTACGTGAATGTCCGCCGGCTGTTACTCTATATTGAAGAATCGATCCAGGAGGGGGTGCGTTGGGCCGTCTTTGAGCCGAATGATCTGGCCTTGTGGCAAAAAATCAAGCGCACGATCAACGAATTTCTGACTCGCGTCTGGCAGGCCGGTGCACTTTTCGGTGCCACCCCACAGGAGGCGTTCTATGTCAAATGCGATGAAGAACTCAACCCGCCCGCCGTGCGCGCGCTGGGCCAGGTGATCATTGAAATTGGTGTCGCCCCCGTCCGCCCAGCCGAATTTGTGATCATTCGCATTGGGCAGTGGGACGGCGGTTCTGAGGTTTCCGAGTCATAACATAAGTAAACAGAGCATACAAGGAGCATGACCGATGGCACAGACAGGGGTACGGGTAGACCCATTTGGCAATTTCAATTTTTTGGTGGAGATCGACGGCATTGCCCAGGCTTCGTTTACCGAATGCAGCGGGCTAGATTCAACCGTCGAGGCGATTGAGTATCGCGAAGGCGGCGATAATCGGCGGGCGCGCAAGTTGCCCGGCAAGACCAGCCACTCCGACATCACCTTAAAGCGGGGCTTGACGGCCTCGACGGAGTTATGGGACTGGCACAAAGCCATTATCCAGGGGAAGATTCAGCGCAAAAATGGCTCGATTGTGATCTATGACCTGGATAATGTCAAGGAAGTGGGGCGCTGGAATTTTGTCAACGGCTGGCCGAGCAAATGGGAAGGCCCCAGCTTGAATGCCACCGGCAATGAAGTGGCCGTGGAGACCTTGGTGCTGGCCCATGAAGGGCTGGAAAGGGCGTAAGTATGTTTGCGACAGAGTTCGAGTTCAGTTTGCCCAAGGGCTATATCGATGAAGTAGGCAACTTGCACCGCCAGGGTCTCATGCGCCTCTCGACCGCAGCGGATGAAATCTTACCCTTGCAGGACCCACGCGTCGAACGCAACCCAGCCTATTTGCTGGTGATCCTGCTGGCGCGGGTGGTGGTGAAGTTGGGCGACGTCAAGAGCGTCACGCCGAAGACAGTGGAAGAGCTTTTTGCCGAGGATATTACTTTTTTGCAAGCATTTTACAATCGGATCAATGGCAACAGCCAACCGCGCACAGCCACCGAATGTCCCCAGTGTCACCACCACTATGAGGTGGAGTTGGCGCCGCCGGGGGAATTGTAGGCTACCCCTTGGATCAGCTCCGCCAGGAGGTAGCCTTACTTGCCGTCCATTTGCATTGGTCCTACCGGGAGATCATGCGCATGGAACACCGGGAGCGCGGCGTGTGGGTGCAGGAAGTGCTGGCCATGCGCAGTTAGTGCGGTCAAATCGTTACGACAGGCAAAGGTGAGGTTGATGGCGCAGAGAACAAAGGATGAATGGCAACTAGCAGATGACTCCATGCCCGACATGGTGAACCAAGGCGGGCGCACCCCTAACGCAGCGCCACTGGTCTTCTGTTGGCAACAATGGCCGGCCCAACGCAGCGCGGTGCCGCGCACAGGCACAGCGCTGGCAGCAGCCATCCAACAGAAATATGGACAATCCGCGGCACAGCAGCGTAGGGTCAGAGTGGAGCCGGGTGAAGCGACGCCGGTGAGTGAGGGGGCGCACGTACGTGCTGGCTTTGGCGCAGAACCGCTGCCCCCACAGTGGCCGCTGGCGCTGCAAACAACCCAGCCGCCGGCCAATCATCTGTCACCCCCACGGCCGGACACAAGCCGACCGACAAGTCACCTGGTTGCGGCGGCGCAACAGACGCCAACCTTCCCAGGCGGCCCCACACAGCCGGTCACGCCACCCCCTGCGGGGCCCGCCTGTGCCGCCTGTGCCACCATCTGTGCCACCATCTGTGCAGCAAGGCGGGTACACCAGACTTGATCCGCGCGTGCAGACACGGCTGGCCGGCTTGTTGCAGATGCACATTCCGGCAGTGAAGCTCTATGTCAATCACGCCGCTGATGCGCTGGTGCGCAAGCACCGGGCGGATGCGTTAACCTATGGCGACAATATTCTGTTGCGCACCGACACCTATCAGCCGCACACACCGGCGGGATTAGGGTTGCTGGGCCATGAGCTAACCCATGTGCAGCAAGCCGGCAAAGGCAACCCGCCGCGAACCAGGGCCGGACGCACCGCACAGGAAGAAGCCGCCTTGCACAATGAGCGGCAGATTTTACATCAGTTGACGCCGCCGTGGTCGACCCTGTCCGCCCCTGCCACGCCGGCAGCACCGATTGCGCAGGGTGGGCGTCCGGCGTGGGCGACGGCACCGTCGCCTGTCGCGCAACCCCAGGCCGCGGCCGATGATCGAAATGTTGGGCAGCTGGCCAGGACGCTCGCCGAGCCGCAACTACAGGCGATCAAAGATCTGGTCTATCGCGATTTGCTACAGCGAATCCGCACAGAGTTTGAACGGGGAGGGTAAGCCACATGGCGCTGGAAAAAGCCGTTATTATCAACATGCAAACGCACGCGCGCATCTCGGTAATGTTTAACCCGGAAGAATATTCGCTGGATCTCGGTAACAATTTTGCCGAGATCGATATTCCCGGTCTCAAAACGCCGCCCATTCAATATGTGCGCGGCAATCTGCGCACGCTGAACATGGAACTCTTTTTTGACACCTATGAAAAGGAAGTCAACGGCAAAAAGGTGGATGTGCGGGTGGAGACGCGTCCGCTCACCGCGCTGCTCGACAAAGACCCCACCACGCAGGCGCCACCGGTTCTGCTCTTTACCTGGGGTGGACTCAATTTCGACTGTGTACTGGAAAGTGTCGCCCAGCGCTTTATTCTCTTTGGCCAAGACGGCACGCCCCTGCGCGCCCGCTTAACCGTTGTCTTTAAAGAGTTTCAGGCCGCTGCGATAACGATTCAACAGGGCTTCTTCTTTGGTCCGCCCACGGTACACAATGTGGTTGTCCCGGCTGCCCAGCGTGCGGTGGCCGAGGCGCGCACGGTGTATGGCGAGGCGCGTCGTGTGTATGAAGAAGCGCGCAGCGCCATTGAACCGGTTGTGCGCAAAGTCGTTGAAGGGGAATCCTTGAGCAAAATCGCTGGTGAACTGCTGGGCGATCCGGGTGCCTGGCGTAAAATTGCCGACCTCAACAACATTGACAACCCGCTCAAACTCGAACCAGGGTTGTCCTTGCTCATCCCCCGTTTGCCGCACGGCGGAAGCCGTTAACGAGGTTGCTATGCCACCTTTTTATGCACCTGATTTTGATGTAAAAATTGCCGGGCTGACCCTGGCCGCCGATCTGCGCAATGCCGTGACGAGCGTGAGCTTTGACAGCAATATTGACAGCGCCGATATGTTTACGGTCACGCTTAACAATGCCGGGCTGCAGTTGACTGATTCGGCGCTCTTTGATGTCGGCAAAAAGGTGGAGATTCACATGGGCTACGCCGGTCAATTGGAGCCGATGATGTGGGGGAGATTACCGCCATCAGCCCTTCGTTTCCCGAAGGCAGCGCGCCCATGCTCACCTTGACCGGCTATGATATGTCGCACCGGCTGCGCCACAATGCGCCGCCCCGGTTGGATTTTAAATTCATGAATGACAGCATGATCGTGGCGCAAATTGCCGCCGAAAACTTGTTGATCCCGATGGTAGATCCTTCGCCCTTACCCCCGCATGAATCGTTACAGCCCTTGGGCAGCGATTGGGCGTTGCTGCAAGAACTAGCCGACCGTAATTTTTTCCAGCTCTATGTCCACTGGGACAAACTCTATTTCCAGTTCCCCCGCCAGACGGAACGCACCGTGCTGGAATGGGGCAAGAACTTGAGCAGCTTTAGCCCGCGCCTGTCGACCGCCGGTCAATACGGCATCCAGATTATCCGCGGCTATGACTATAAATTGGCGCAGAATATTGTGGCGATTCTGCCGGCGGTGGCGCTGGGCGCCCCCTTGGATGACATCATTGAACGGTTGGGCAGCGCCTTTGTCGATCAACTGCTGACGTTGGGTCGCCATGTGGTGCGCGACCAACCCGTCAGCAATTACCTGGAGGCGGCGGAGGTGGCCAAAGCGACGTTACAGCAGATCTTACAGGGGCTGTATGAAGGCTCCGGCTCCTGCATCGGCTTGCCCAAGTTGCGCGCCCGCCAACAGATCGAAATTCGGGGAGTCGGCCGGCGCTTTAGCGGCGTCTACAGCCTGAGCAGCGTGAACCATAGCATTGATGCCGGCGGCTACCGCACGACCTTTCAGGTGTCGCAGCAGTACACCAGCGGCGTCTTGCCCAGCCTGCGCAAGAAGATTGCGGCCAAGCCGCCGCCAAACCAGCAACCCAAAGTCAAGGGCGTGATGGTGGGCAAGGTGGTCAACAACCTGGATCCGGAAAAGTTGGGGCGGGTGCAACTCTCTTTTCCTACGCTCTCCGACCTCAATATCAGCGCCTGGGCGCGCATGGCCACGCCCATGGCCGGCGGGACGCCAGCCGATTCCTGGGGCGCCTATTTTTTGCCCGATATCGGCGATGAGGTGCTGGTCGCCTTTGAACAGGACGATATTAACCGTCCTGTGGTGCTGGGCGCACTCTGGAACGGCAAAGCCCGCCCGCCGGAGATGAATAAGGGAACCAATGCCCGCAAGGTGATTAAGACCAAAACCGGCATGCAGCTCGTGTTTGATGAGACACCCGGCCAGGAAAACTTGACTTTGCAGAATATGGCAGGGTCCACGATCAAAATGGCATCGGCAACGGGCGACATCTCGCTTCAACATCCGAACGGCAGCAGTATTATGCTCAAAGCCGATGGCACGGTGAGTATCAATGTGAAGAGCAATTTGGAATTAAAAGCGGGGGGCGATATTACCCTCGATGCAACGAATGTAAATGTTCGGGTAAAAAACGCAATGGATGTTTCTTAAGGGAGTAGTCTTATGCCAAGTGTTTTAACAATGGACAGCATTGTGAATTGTGGCGTTTTGGTTCCAGCCCCGCCTCTTCATGGCGGCAAAGTTTTAATCGCTAGTATAGCCAAACTGAAGGTAAACGGAAAGCCAGTTCTCATGAAAACCAGCATTCATGGCAAGCAAATTAGTGACTGCAAATCACCTACAGATCCGAATACGGGGCAAAAGCTATGCAGCAACGTGTTATCCGTCATCACTGGGGAGGCCACTAAGCTTAAAGTTAACCGTCAGCCGGTGATGCTTGATACGGTTACTGGGACGACAGACGGTGTACCGCCAGGCACATTGCTGGGAACGGCTAATCAACCCAAGCTGACAGCGGTCTAATCAGGAATAATTGCTACGAACACCAACATTCTCGGCAAAGGCTTTGCCTACCCCTTACAGACCAATCGGCGCGGCGGGGTGCAGGTGGCGCAACAGGCGGAGAAGATCCGCGCTGCGATCCTGGTGATCCTGGGGACGCAACAGGGCGAGCGGTTAATGCGCCCCACCTTTGGCAGCAACCTCAAGCGTTTGGTCTTTGCGCCCAATGACGCGGCCACCGCCAATTTGGCCCGGCACTATGTGGAAGAAAGCTTGACCCTCTGGGAGCCACGCATTCAGGTCGATGCCGTCGATATTGAAAACGATAACCAACAGGCTTGTCTATTGATCCACATTCTCTACCGGATCAAAGCCACCGATGAAATGCAAACGCTGCGTTACCCATTGTATTTACAACCTGTGTATAAGGAAGGAAAGCCACATGGCCAGGGGTAGACTTGAACCGCCCAATCTCGATGATCGACGCTGGCAGGATCTGGTCGAGCAGGTCCAAGCGCTGATCCCAACCTACGCGCCGGAATGGACTGATCGTAATCCAAGCGATCTGGGTATCACGCTGATCGAACTCTTTGCCTGGTTGACGGAAGGCTTGATCTACCGGCTCAACCGTGTACCCGACAAGAATTTGATCGCCTTCTTGAATCTGATCGGGGTGACGCGCGACCCGGCCACGCCGGCGACCACCACCCTGACCTATCGCCTCGCCAATGGCATGGCACCCCTTGTGCTACCCAAAGGCAGTCAGGCCGCCACGCCGCAAACGGAAAGCGAACAGGCCATTGTCTTCGAGACCGAGCGCGAAATCACGCTGTTGCCGGTGAATTTGACGACCGCACTCTATCTCGCCAAAGAAGGCGACAACTGGCAATATCAAAATATCACGGCCAATCTGTGCAGTGCGCCACTCACCGGTTGGTCGGTAACGCTGGCGGCAGGCCAAGAGGGCATCATCGCGCTTGGGTTTGACCAGGCGACCACGGAAACCCTTTCGCTATTTATGCATTTTTCGCAGCCGCGCCAAGTAGCCCAGCGCCCCCCGCTAGTTCCAGCGGGCGACAACCAAACGGTCACCAAACCACCGTCGCCCATCACCTGGCGCTATAGCAAAGACAAGGCATCACCAGATATGTGGGAACCGCTGGCGACAACGATGGTTAAGGATGGCACCAATGGCTTGCAGAAAAATGGCGCCGTTGCCCTGACGCTACCGCATGACTGGACACCGCACTTGCCCGACGCCTGGCCGGCCACGCCCGCCCTCGGCGCGCCCCCCCCCCCCGAAAAGGCCCTTTTCTGGATCGGGTTGCATATTACGGCACCGGCAGAGGGAGTACCTGCTGACGCAGGCGCAGCAAGTAAACCAGCAACGGGCGCAACGAAGCAAAAACCGCAACCCTTGACCTTGGGGCTGGCGCATATTCTCGGCAACAGCGTACCCGCCACCAATGCCCTGAGCATCGCCGATCCCGAATTCCTGGGCGTCAGTACGGGTCAGCCCTTTCAAGTTTTTGCACTGCAATACCAGCCGCTCTTGAAACAGCCGGCGGCCCTGGACCCCTATGGTCATCTTCAAATCCAGGTGCGCACGCCCAAGGTGGGCGACGGTTTTGATGCGTGGCGCGATTGGACGCGGGCCGACGATCTCCCTGCCGGGGACAAACCCTGCTTTCGCCTTAATCCGGTGACGGGTGAGATCATGTTCGGGAACTATGATCCCAAAATCACCCCGGCGGGGCATGGCGCAATTCCGCCCACGGGCAGCGAAGTGCAGGCTGTGCGCTATCGCTACGTGGCCGGCGATGCACGGGGTAATGTAGCGGACGGGCGGATCAATGTGATCCGCGTGAACCGCACGCCCTTGCCCGGTCTTGTGGCAGTGACCAATCCGGGTGCGGCGACTGGCGGCTCGGATGAAGAAGCCGTGGCGGAAACCAAGCGGCGCGGGCCGGAAAGCTTGCGCAACCGGAACCGTGCGATCACGGTCGAGGACTATGAATTTCTGGCGCAAGAAGCAACGACCGATGTCAAGAAAGTCCGCTGTCTGCCCCCCAGGTTGCATACCACGGCTGAGGCCGCGGCGAAGGAGGATACGCCCTGGAACTACGCCGGCTTAACGCGCGCGGTGAATCACGTCAATGTCATGATCATCCCAGAAGCGAAGCCGGAGAACGCCAGGCCGCGGCCAACGCCAGAATTGCTGCAAGAAGTGAAGGCTTACCTGGAGCAACGTCGTGTCCTGACTGCGTTCCTTACGGTCACCGGCCCTCGCTATCTGCCGATCAAGGTACATTTGGAGATGAGTATTTGGCAACGAGCGATTGAGCAGGGGTTGGTGACAAGCACAACAGAGATGCAAACAACGCTGACCGCTCAGGTGAACCGCTTTCTTCATCCGACTTTGGGCGGCCCGGCGGGTGAGGGTTGGGAGATTGGTCAAGATCTGACTCTCTCCGGTCTCTTTCAATCTCTCCAACCGTCATCCGCCATTGGTTTCATTACACAGCTTACGCTGGAAGCGCCGAATAGTACCCCGGACGGGGAGCGACCACAGGCGCTGCAATCTGATACGCCAGAACGGGTCTGGATTCAAGTAGCCGATTACGAAATCATTTGTAGCGACACGCACCATGAGATTGTCGTCCAGGCAATTTAATCATTAGGGAAAACACGATGATAACCCACACAACCAACAGCAGCTATGTGCGCTATCTTCCTCCGGTGCTCTGGTCCTTGGAGAACGATCTAACCCAATTCTTGGGGCGCATGTTGCGCGTCTTTGAGAAAATCCTCACCGGTCTACCTGATTCCACTGCGCCGGCGCCGGGTGAGCATGAAGACGCCCCATTGGCAACGACCATTGACCAACTGGCCGATCTATTCGATCCCTGGCGCACGCGCGCTGACTTTCTACCTTGGTTAGCCTCGTGGATGGCGCTGGAACTGCAACCGACCTGGAGTGAATATCAACAACGCAAACTTATGACGGAAATTGTCGGGATCTATCAACAGCGCGGACAAAAAGCCGGGCTGTTGGCCTACCTTGATATCTTTACCGCCACCAAAACCAGGCCGCGCATTGTAATCGATGACGGGGACGCCCTCTTTCGGCTTGTCCTCAACGCCGGGCGGGTGGCGACGGTTTACCCGATGGCCAGCGGTGAACCGCTGATCCACCCACAAGCAATGGCGCTGGATCGGCGGGGCAACTATATCATTGCCGACCGTGGCGAGAATATCGAGAAACTCCAGCAAGTGGGGGCGAAACTCTGGAAATTAGCCGTCACGGGCGAGTCAGCCGCCAATCCCGAACTGATTTATGCGGGCGAACAATTGAGGAATCCGGTGGCGGTAGTGGTGGAAACAACGGGCAACTATGTCGTCCTTGATGCGGCATGGCCGTGTCTCCACCGGTTTTCCCCCTCACCCAAGGCGACGCTGATCACGACGAGTAATAGCGACTCCGGCTTTGCGGTACGCGTCCCCGTAGATATGGTGCCGATCGCCGACGGCTCCTTTGCCATCCTGGATCGCGGGGCCGCGGACCCAGAACCGGCGCAACCGCAGATCGTATTCGTGCAGGAAGCGAACGGCACCAGCAGCATCACGGATCGCTATGACCTGACCCAAGTCTGGGAGCCGACGGCCATTGCGCTGGATAGCAACGGTAAATTTCTGGTGGCCGATGCCGGCTATAAATCGGCAAGCGACGCCGTCAATGATCAATTTCGCCCAGCTGATATTTATTTGATTGACCGGACGACCAGCCCGGTGCAAGAAGTATCGTTGTTGGCGCTGCGCCCAGCCGGTGAACCCAATCCGCTGATCTATCCAACGGCGCTCACCTGCGGGGCTGCCGGGCAGTTGCTCGTTGCCGATCTGGGCATGAAGCCGCCGCCGCAAAAGGGGCGCCCTGCGCATCAGGCTGAACCGGCCGCCGTATATCGGGTTGACTATGCGACCCTGGCTACATCGCCCGCCATCGTGCCGATTACGCTGTTGAGTCAGGAGCGCACGTTTGTCTGGCCCACCGATATTGCGCTGGACGACCAGGGGGCGATTCTGCTGCTGGATCAAGGTGAACGCCAGGATGAATACCCCGAACGTAGTTGGCGACTCCACCCGAATGAGTTTGGCGTTATTGTCCATTTTCCAACTGCGGAGGCTGTCACCATTACGGAACAGCAGAAGTTACTAGGCAGCATTTCACGCATTGTCAATGCCGAAAAACCAGCCCATACCTACTGGACCTTAAAGTGTTACGATGTTTCTACCAATACCGAAGGAGCGTAAGATGATTGCGACTAAGTTGATCAGAACCGATTATAGCAAAGGTGGCAACCCGAGCAGCAGTGACCTTGCTCAGGATTTTGCCGAATATTTTCAACCCTTGGCGGCGATGCAAAATGCCAATAGCCTGGCCGGTGGGGTGGTGGCTGGGTTAGCCGTGACCGGCACGCTGGGCGGCAACACACTTCAGGTTGATTCGGGCGTGGGGATTGACGCACAAGGACGGCTGCTAGCCCTGGTAGACGGCCAAGATGGTGCCGACATCGGCACCAACCCGTGGGCGCGCCCGCCACAGCATAAACTAGTTGCCGTACCGCTGACCCTGCCCATGCCCACGGCACCGTCAGCCGACTACTACTTGACGCTGGAATATAGTCTATATCATTCAGGCCCGGATTGGCTGGGTGATTACACCGAGATCCCCTGGGTCAGACTGCAAGCGGTGACCGGATTTGACGCCACCAAAAGCGCCCTGATCCTGGCGACTGTCACGGTCGATAGTGCAGGTCAGATCACCGCGCTGCAAGGGCAGGCGCGCAAGACCACCACCAGCCAGTTTGGCCAGTTGAACATTCTGCGCACGGCCCAGAATGGCAGCGGCATCCAAGAGTTAGCTGCCGGCAAAATTCAACCGGGTCAGCAGGGTGGCCTGGACATTACCGTACCCGCCGCCACCGACACGATCCGCTTGGGCAAAGAGGGCGGTGGTCATTTTGCGGGGTTGGATGTGCAGAGCGACACCGTGAGTATCCATGGCACGTTGTCGGTGGGCAGTAATGTCGGCATTGGGACAACCACTCCAGAGGCTAAGTTGCAGATCTTGAATACGGCCCAAGGTGCGGATGGCAACACGTTGATTTTGGGACCGACTGATGGCGCCAACCTGCGCTTGGGATATGATACCGAGTACAGTTGGATTCAGTCGCACGGTGGCAAACCATTGAAGATTAACCCCATTGGAAATAACGTCGAGGTGGGTAATGCTTTGTACATTGCTAACGGCGGCAAGGTTGGCATCGGCACGACGAATCCTAGAACTCCGCTCGACACTGGAACAGGTGTCATGAGTGGCGCAGCCAATGATTATCAGAAAGCGCAATTCACCTTGTGCGGGGGTGGAACGGTCACTTGGGGTGGAACGGGCAAGCGTTTAAATTGGACGAAGCGCTTTATTGCGATTTCGATGGAACAAGGAAAGTCTTTCGCTCAAGGACTTGTGAATATTGTGAAACCAACCACCGATATACCAGCGGCCAATGTCTATAACGGTCAACCGCGTTCTGTGAATGGCGAAGGGGTTATGCTCAATGACTGGGAGGCGCTGTATGCTGTCCATACTGTTGGCGGTGATGCCGCTATCCGCAGTTTCCAGATTTGCCATTATAGCGTTGCTTTTTATGCGCCAAGCAATTGGATCTTGGTCGCAGTTGTGAATGGCGATGATAACACCGTCAAACTAGGCACAGGCGCAATCATCAGCGCCAATAGTTCTTCCGCTTATGGGAATTCTTTGCCAAGTGGCGTCATCCTTATGTGGTCAGGAACTCAGATCCCTACAGGCTGGGCATTGTGTGATGGGCAGAACGGCACCCCAGATCTTCGCTCCCGCTTTATTGTAGGGGCAGGAGCCGATTATGCGCCCAATCAATTCGGCGAACCCGATGTCCATGCCCACACGATTGCCATGCCAAACACGCCACTCACGACCAACGCGGCAGGCGCTCACAACCATGCCCCGCCACCTCAGTGGTATGATAGAAGAGCTCTTGAAGATGCTGATGCTACTGGGCTAGCCAAGTTTAACGCAATCGACCGAGGAGGCTTTAATGTTAGCGCTGTGCGTACATCAACGGATGGCAACCACAGCCACAATGTTGCGGTCAATATCGCAGCCTTCAATAGCGGGTCGGTTTCAGGGACTAATCGCCCCAAGTGGTATGCGCTTTGCTTTATCATGAAGTTGTAATTCACCGGAACTGTAAGTTTTTCTTGCGTAAGGCGGCCAATGATAGGGAAATTTACAATGCGAATACAACTTGAACAACGGCTCAATGACCTTAAGGCAGAATTCCAGGCCGATCAGAAAATGCTGGCTGAGTTGGAGGCCAGACAGGCCCAGTTGCGCGATACCCTGCTGCGCATCAGCGGCGCAATCCAGGTGTTGGAGGAAGTGTTAAGCGATCCACCATCCCCAACCAATGGTGTTGTTCCGCAGGCAGAAGTGTCGAACGGCGCTGGAACACTGCTCAACGTTGCAAACTGATCGCCTTCCGGCAGTGATGCGGCGGCAACGTGACCGGCATCTTGGCGATGCCGGTCACATTCCAGACAAACTGTGTGCGCCCAGGCGCAAAAGGAATCATCATGCCTATCAAGAACAGCAAAATGGAAAATGCTCCGGTCAGCAAAACGGCGGAGCCGGTGCAAACTCTGGTGGCAGAAAAAGCACTTGCCCTGGCCCCGCGCGCTGGCCTAGGTGCGCCACGGCCCAGCCCAACCATTGTGGCCGACCACGCCGCCATCATCCAGCGCATGCAAGCGACCTCCCCCAGCCAGACCAATGCCCTGGTACGCCAGTTGCAGCAGTCGTATGGCAACCGCTACATGCAGCGCGTGGTGGCGCAGTTGCGCGCGGACGCAGGGGCCGCACCGCGCCCTGAAAATAGAACGGGCCTGCCGGACAAGTTGAAGGCCGGGGCGGAGCCAGGACCCGTAGTACAGACGAAGTTGACTATCGGCGCGCCAACTGACAAGTATGAACGCGAGGCGGATCGCGAGGCGGCGCAGGTAGTGCAACGCTTGCACGCGCCGGCAAGCCAATCGATCCAACCACACGTAGCGCCGGAAGCAGAGCAACTCCAGATGAAGCCACTGCTCCAGCTTAAGGGCAGTGAAGGAAGCCTGGCCGCGCCACCAACCGTGGAAAACTCGATTCACCAATTGCGTGGGCATGGACAACCCTTGGCCCCGCCGATCCGCCAACCGCTGGAGCAAGCGTTTGGTGCGGATTTTAGCGGGGTACGGGTGCATACGGACGCGCAGTCGGATCACTTGAATCGATCAATTCAGGCAAAGGCGTTTACGACGGGGCAAGATATGTTCTTTAGGCAGGGAACGTATCAGCCGGGGAGTCGAGGCGGGCAGGCGTTGCTTGCCCATGAGTTAACTCACGTCGTCCAACAAGATAGTGAAAGAACCAAGACAAACCAGCACCAGACAGTACAAAGACTATATGATATTGGTACCTTCCAAAATAAAACTTCTGCGATTGGATCGCGCAATTATAGTCGAATTACGAGCATTGATACAGCACTAATTTTATATAACAATACAACATACGATAACGTTAAAAAGCTCACTAGGTTGCAGGCGCTGGAGGCGCTTTGTCGGCCTTTCCTTGCAGGCCGCATTCTCAGAAGGAAATCCGGTGTAGAGCAACTACTGGCACAGATAAAGATAGAGCTACCTGTAGTAACGGCATTAAATGATGCCATTACTGAAGTCAACAAAGTTTCAAAAGTCGAAAAGCTGCGGCGTGTACGGGATCTATGGATAGAAAATAAAGGTAACTGGATGTCGCTCCCTGACAATACCGGTAACGCAAAGAATGCTGAAGCCGCACTTGTGACATTATGGTCGGGTATTGAGACTGACATGAAGGCGACCCCTACTGCGTATGATGGGGTGACAACAAATGATTACCAAAAGCTAATTCGGCTTGCAGGCGATCCAAAGCTTCCACAAGTGACACGAGATATATTAAATGGGATTATAGCAACTGTTGCCCCCTTGATCACCAATCAACAATTAACCTTGAAGCTTGCTGCTACTAGCGTAGCGAAGAAGATCGGAGTTGGACAATACGAGGTTAGAGGGGCTGCTAACCAAATAGCTGGTAGTCCTGCTGCTCTAGCATCTCTCGGGCATGAACTTACGCATGTTTTGGTCAATCAGACTTTCAACAATAATTTTATGATGAGTATTGATCCAACAGATGAAGGGCATATTCAGGAAGAAGGCGTTTATCGTACTGGACTATGTAATGCCTTAAAGGCTGCAAAAAACTCTCTAACACCCCATTTAAAAGATACGCAAATGAGCGAAGTTAATCACAAACTAAACTATATGGCTGAGCAGAGCGCGTTTTCGCGATATGTTAATGATTCAATAGCCAATCCGAATATAACAGGGGTTCCAGTCGTGCGGTCACAACAAATTTTGAGGTACATGGTCAATAGCAATAGCAATGTCGGCAATAACATGATTGAATATGATGCGGTACTTACCCAGTTATTAGTCTTAATGCATCAATGGGATATCCCGATGAATAATGAGTTTTACACTGAGCTTCTCCGTGTAGCACAAGATGCACATGACTACCGTCAAGCGGTGAGTGGTGGAGATCCTCAAGGAGGTCGCAATAGACCTTAGCGCGATCACTGATTTTGTAGTGACCGTCTTGAGGGTCATGCGCTCGTTCCCCTAAAGTCACACCCAATTAATGCATGATGAACAAAGTAATTTTGCTATCTTCCGGGAAGCTCAGACACACGAGTTCACTGGAGTGCCAAAGCTTTCCGGAAGATGGTGAATCAACAACTCTGTTAAACCGGCACTAGGGACCGTGAGTCTAATTTTAAGGCAAAACACCAACATTCAACCCAAAGGAGCATTGCATGAACACAGATCAAGCCATCGCTGCCGAAGTCAGCCAATACCTGCAAAGCCAACCACTGGCCCAAGCCGACTTTGCCGCCCAATATGGCCCCGAACTGGAAGCCATCCAGCGCGAGGTGGCCGACCAAATGCCGGAAGACGAACCGCAGGCGCGCGGCTTGGGCGATGCGGCCGTGCGCTTTATCAAATGGATATGGCCGCAGGTTGGCCTCCTGGTCAAGCAGCAAATCTGCTCGGACGCGAACTACGCCACCCTCAGCAGCATCACCACCGATCAACTGGCGGCGCGCATTGACGACCTCCTCACACCGCTGGTCGCTGCAGTAACAGATGCCTTGCCGTCTGCCCTCAACCGGCGAATATCGCTGTCAATGCTGCGCACGCTAATCGCCAATATCATTGCGCATGAATTGCAGCAAGCCGGCAAGAATGGTTGGGCGGCCTATTGTGGTCTGCTGGCCAGCCGGTAAGGGCTGGGGGGTGGGCCGCAAGTATAACTAGAGTGTAAGGCGATTCAGAAAAATAAGTAGACAAGGTGACTCTCACTGTCCAGGGCGATCACCGCGCATGAAAAGCCAGACAATCCCGATGAGCAGCGATGAATTTCATACTATGCCGTGGAAACTCGGCTGGAAGCATGAATATTGGGACGGCGCCGCGCACATTTCGCCAAGCCACACGGCCATTGCCACCGTCAAAGTTACGGTGGGGCCACGGCTGGTCAAGCCGCCCTGCCCATTGCGCCCGGTGACAGTAGAAGACATACTCCTCCTCCAACCAGCCTACCTTGATGCGTTCACCGATACGATTGACCACTGTGACTATACCGTCGAACAGATTGTCGAGGCCGCGGCACGCAATCTGCAAAGCTATTTTGCCGGCAAACGGGGTGCGCCACTAGCCGTCTCGCAGATTGCCTTGGCGCCCGATCAGGCAGAACCAACGGCAATTGGGGTCGCTAACGTTGTGGAGAAGGGGAATGGCGCTGCGTTTCTTGATCTGCTCTTTGTCGCGCCCGCATGGCAAGGCAGAGGGGTCGCCACAGCGCTGGTGGGCGCGATTCTCAATGAACTCCATGCTCGGCAGAAGCCCACGTTAACCAGCCGCTACATGCTGGGCAATGCGGCAAGCCGCGCCTGGCATCAACGGTTTGGCTTTACGGAAGAGGTCGACCTTTTTCTGATTCGTCACTACTATTACCACGCCCAACACGAATGGGAAAGGCACGAGGCGCTCGGCGATCTCGATGAAGCCAGGTTGAACAAGCTGGCAGAGCAGCGCGACCGCTGGGGCCAATTACTGGATGAAGTCGAGGAACAGTCGAAAATTTATGGAATCTGGTCGGTGATGACAGGGCTTGAATAGGTCATCTTCCACCGCTTCACTCCCCCCGCGGCGCATTGATCGCCGCCAACAGGGCTTGGAGGTCGGGCAGGTCGGGGTGGTTGCGTGCGGCGGCGAAGGTGTGTCCCAATTTTGGGGCTAACGTCCCCGGCACAGGCGGGTGAATCGTCCATAGACGAACCAACGCTTCGCCTGTGCCGAGGACGTTGCGAACCTCGCCCCTTTTTTAGGACGCACCCGCAGCGGCGAAGGTGATGGCCAACGCAACGGATGATGGTATAATCAATAACTAACAAACCTATACTGAGTTGTTGGTTGCTGCGTAATCACCAAGTGGGGGGATCATCAGCACCAGTGTGTAATCCAAAAGGTAACGAAACGAATGACTACAATCACCATCACAAGTGAGCAGGCCCAAACCAACTGGCAAACAACCCTAGAAGCGGCTACGGCTGCTGAAGTGATCATTGAGCAAGATGGCAAACCGACCGCTACACTTATAAATTATGCCTTGTTTGAGGGGATGAAACGTAAACTGTTGATTCTGCAAGGGCTGAAAAAAGCGGAGACAAATCGCCAAGCACGAGTGGAGCATCCATCATCGACCATCACGCTGACCGAGCTGGCCGCGAAGTTGAATTTAGCCGGCCCGCCGGAAACTACATCTACGAAAATGCCGCCTACGTCCTAGTAGATCCCGGCGTAAATAAGGTACCCTATTTTTACCATGATGTACACGAGTAACGTGCCTTATTAACTGCCGTGGTATCTACGCCCAACTGTACTAGCCCTAATTACGGCCATCTATACCTTGCGCGCTGCCGACGAGCCGCTTGGCGACTTCTATGGCGACTATTATGTTTGGGAAGTTGCGGAGCATCTTGTCTTTTATTTGTGGGAATCTGCAGAACACAAGTTGGTCGACGAAATCCAGCCATTACCTGGTATATTGGAAGAACACTTCGATCTTTGAGCGACGGATATCTTGATGACGAACGCGATGATTTCCGATGTTGCAAACAACGAGTTCGCGTACAATGTGCCTAAGCACTGATATGGCTACAAATAATAGTTTGAACGCTGAAGAGGACGAGCTTTTGGCGCTACAGCTTACCTTTCATGATACCGGTTTTGGCCTTCTTCTGAACGATGGTCGCCAGCAAACATTCCCCTATACAATTTCGCCACGGCTGGCCTTTGCCTCGGCAGCCGAGCGTAAAAGTGGCGTCCTCATCATGGCCGGCTATGGGATCGAATGGGAAGTACTCGATGAGCATCTCTCTGTACCTGGCCTCGTGGCCAGGAAGACGAGCAACGAATCTTGGACCTCGGTGCAAAAATGGCTTGCGGGACGTGCGGCGGTTGCGGCATGATTGAACGTTGCATCGTGATGCCCATAGCAGCTACTCCTCCCGCTGCGCGTTGATCGCCGCCAACGACGCTTGGAGTTGGGGTAAGTTGGGATGGTTGAGTGCGGTGGCCAGCGTGATTGCGGTTTCAAGAGATTCGGCGGCAGCGTCGAGATCGCCGAGTTGGCGTTGAAGAAATGCAATATTACCACGAACCGTCACTTCAGACCAGGCTGCACCAATTTCGCTTAAGATATCTGCTGCGCTATTTAGGTTTGTGACCGCTTTTCCCATCTCATTTAACGCATAATACACCAGGCCGATGTTATTGAGGGTGGCCGCTTCGCCAAAGCGGTCGCCCACCGCCCGTTGCATGGGCAGCGCTTGCTTGTAGTAGTCGAGCGCCTGCTGCTTCTCCCCCAGGGCATCGTAGACGCCGCCGATGTTGGTGAGGGTGGTCGCTTCGCCAGCGCGGTCGCCCACCGCCCGTCGCAGGGGCAGCGCTTGCTTGTAGTAGTCGAGCGCCTGCTGCTTCTCCCCAGAGCATCGTAGAGATAACCGAGATTATTGAGCAATGATAGATAGAGGTCGTCCATGGACAAATCAGTTGGCGCTTGCTCGGGGATAATTGTCAACAAATCGTCTTTGGCTTCCAGTGCACGGCCCAGATGGAGATAGTTTGTGCCCCGGTAGTAACGCAGCGCGCGGGTAAATTCGGCAGCCAACGGCTGATCAGCAGCCGCAATCGCGGTGGTAAAAAGCGGTTCGGCAGCCAGATGTTCGCTGGCATTAAAGAGGACAACGCCTGCGACAAAGGCCACGACTTCGCCCACCTGTTCCCCCAAGCTGGGCTGGATCACCTGTGGCCCAAAGTTGCGATCAAAGCCTGCGCCCAGATAGGTCTCCTGCTGCTTGACAATATCAAAGTAGATGCGCACCTCCGGCTCCGGTGGCTCGACATAGACACCCCAAATCACAATGCTGGCATCCACATCGCGCCGGCTACCGATGCGCATGGCCGTCTCGCTGCCGCCCTGCTGCTTGATCGCACAGTTGAGCCGCTCAACGCGGATCTGCTCGTGAAGTGCCAGCGTCGCCACCATACGCTCAATCAGGTCAAAGGTGAGGTTGCGTGGGTCGTTGCCCAGCGTGTCGGCAAAGTTGGAGACGACGACCAAGGTTTCCTTTTCTCCAGCCGGGGCAAAGCCGGTGGCAAAGGTCAGGTTATCGGAGCAGAAGCCTGCTGTGTTGCCGACGACCTTGGTGATCAACTGCACTTCGTTGGGCAAGCGGTCTGGGTAGATGTCAATGTATTGGTTGAACGGTTCAAAACCAGTGGCACGCATGCGCAGGCGGCCTGTTCGCCCGGCATGGCCGGTGGGAACTTCGATCTCGGCATACCCATGCTCGTCAACTGAATTTTCCAGGGACGCTTTGCCCTGGATTTCGATCAGCACCTGGGCATCTGGAATGGGTTGATTGTCGCCATCGAGCACAGTCACGCCATAGATAAAGGCGGAGGGCGTGGCGGTGGGCGCAGGTGCGGCAATGGCCACGGTCGGCGGTGGCAGTGTCACTGCTGGTGCGGCAATGGGTTGGCAGGCCGTCAAGGCCAGCAGACAACCGAACAGCATCAACAGCGCAACGATGCGCCACCGTGGGTTGGCGTAGACGATTGACGGTAGGGTGCCGGTCATTGGGGTGCTCCTCATCACGCGTTCCTCCTCACTGACGTGTCAACGAAATTTCGTTCGGCAGGCGCTCCGGATAGATGCCGATAAACTGGTCAAACGCTTCGTAACCGGTGGCAGTGACACGCAGGTGGCCCGGTTGCGCCCCATAATTGGTGGGCACTTCGATCAAGGTGTAGCCGAAATCATCCGTCCCATTCTCCAACGGTGGTTGCTCTTGAATCTCAATAATCACCTGGGCGTCCGCAATGGGTTGTCGCGCCGTATCTAAAACAGTCACACCGTAGATAAAGCCGCCGTCAGCCGGCTGGGGTGCCGATACGGTGGGGGTAGGGCTATTCTCTGCTTCGTGATCTGGTGTAAATGTTAACAAAGCGTACACAGCGCCGATGACCAACAGACCGATCAGGAGGATGCCGCTACCGATTCGCCACGGCATTACGGGCAGCCGATTAGTGTGACTACGTGTGATCGACTGCCCGTGAAATTGCTTCCGAATGGCTTGAAATTGAGGATTCTCACCATATTCTTCATCAACCACCGCCAACAGTTGCGTCAGCCGGTACTGCTTCTCCGCCTCTTGGAGGATGGTGTGCTAGTTGTTCAGAGCATGGTTGGTCAACGTTGCTAATGCAGTACGAATGCCGGCATCTTGCGCGACGCGCAACGCACTACATTGGAATCCGGCGTTTTGGGATGAATTGCAATTTCTACCCCTCTATCGGCTAGATGAACATCTCGTTCTCTGTTACATACGCGATGCAACGCAAGGCCAGCAAATGATCAACGTCATTAACGCCGGTCGCCAGCGCTGGGCTGCGGTGGCCGCACAGATTGAGATCACGGCGCAACGTTTGGAAAGCTGTGCAAGCGTAGAAGAAATTGCCCAGACTGCGCAATGGTTAGGCGCCGGTACACTACCAGGGCCGGCAAGTGCATTACTGAATAGTTTGCGCAAACGCAGTGAAGATATCGCAGCAGGATTAAATCAAATCGGTCGATTTCATCAACGGCTGCTTTTGCGGGAGGTAGAAGAAACTCTGGATAGTCTGCTGCTCGATTTGGCGCGCAGTAGCGATCCATATGCCGCCCGCTTTACACCAATTGCCCAGCATTGGCAGAAGATCATTCGTGAGCACATAGACGCGCAGGTGCGCTTGACCGAAGAACAACAGGAAATTCCCGATCCCTACATCGTAGGCATCCCACTCAGCCGTCAGCAAGAGTTGTTTGTCGGGCGGCAGCAAGTCAGTACACGGATCGAAGCACTTTTGCGCCACGATCTGCATCCGCCGCTCCTGCTCTATGGTCAGCGGCGGATGGGCAAAACCTCGCTGCTCTACAACTTGCGCCGTCTGCTGCCCTACCGGATCGTGCCACTTTATGTTGATTTACAAGGGCCGGTAGCGCTGGCCAGCGATCACGCCGGTTTTCTGCACGCGCTGGCGCGGGCCATGGTGAAATCGGCCAGCGATCAAGCGTTGTCTTTGCCGGCTCTACCATTGACGGCATTGGCAAACAATCCATTTACAATTTTTGACCAATGGCTGGATGAGATCGAAACCGCGATCAGCGAGCAAGGGCGTTCAACCATTCTGCTGACACTGGATGAGTTTGAGGCTTTGGATGAGGCAATTAGTAACAACCGTTTAGGCGAGCAGGCCATCCTCGGAACCCTGCGGCATATCATCCAACATCGCTCCAGTTTCAAATTATTGTTGGCGGGTTCACACACCTTAGATGAATTCCGGCGCTGGTCAAGCTATTTGATTAATGCCCAAGTGCTGCATTTGAGCTATCTTCAAGACGACGAAGCGCGCCAACTGATCGAATCTCCGATCAAAGAGTTTGCGCTTGTTTATAGCGCCGCGGCTAGCCAACGGGTACTCGACCTGACACGCGGCCATCCCTATTTGGTACAATTGCTTTGCTCTGAAATTGTGAATTTGAAGAATGAGCAAGCGCCCAATCAGCGACGCTACACCACAAACGACGATGTGGACGCAGCCATCCCAGCCATGCTAGAACGTGGCAGTCAATTCTTTGCCGATATTGAGCTGCATCAAGTGAGTGAAGATGGGGTAACCCTGTTGCATTATCTGGCGCGTGTAGGGAAGGCTCAAGGCATGGATCACACATCGCTGCGCCATGCTCTCGTTGACCTAGTACAGTTGGGCGTAGATACCACGGCAGTTAATCAGGCACGTTACTCGTGTACATCATGGTAAAAATAGGGTACCTTATTTACGCCGGGATCTACTAGAAACGTTGAAAACGACCTTAGCCTTGCTTGTGCAGCGCGAACTCCTGGAGGAAAGCAATGGGGTTTACCGCTTTCAGGTTGAAGCAATTCGGCGCTGGTTTATGCGGTAGTGTCATGAACAGTCAGCCCTTGGTCTATCAAAACAAGCGAGCGGCCACTGCTACCAGATTCCAGCCCGTCAACAAATCCAGCCCGGTGAGCAATAAAAAAGTATAGACGAAGCGTGTAAACCACTTGTCAGTAAAGTGTCTGTTGAGCAGGATGCCCAGTCGCACGCCGACGTAAGCCAGCGGGGCCAGGATCAGGACTGTGCCCAGGTTGCCAATGCGCAGCAGGCCCAGCGCATAGTAGGGCACCAATTTGACGAGATTGATCAGCGCAAAGAGGATGGCCGCGGTCCCCACATAGACATCGCGTGGCAAGCGCTGCGGCACCAGATAGATTGTCACTGGCGGACCGCCAGCGTGGGCGATCATCGAGGTAAAGCCGCCAACCGTGCCCATGAGCCACCCCACAAAGGGCGAGGGGCGATGCTCGCTGAGTACGCCGAAAATCAGCGACCGGCCAATCTGGATGATCACAAAGAGCACGGCCAGGCGCCAATCCCCATTTTCATGGCGCGCTCATTATGGCTAAATGCCTCGAAATAGTAGGCACCCACCGCAATCCCCACCAGTGCGCCGATCAACAAGATGCGCAAATGCTTCCCATCAAAGCGTTTACGATAGTGGGGCACGGTGAAAATATCCATGATGATCAACAGGGGCAGCAGGAGTGCCGCAGCATCGGCCACCGGGATTGTCAAGGCCAGCAGGGGCGTCGCCAGCGCGCCCAGTCCGCTGCCAAAGCCCGATTTGCCCAGGCCGGTTAAGATCATCACAAAAGCAGCAGTTATCCAGAAAGAGGTGGGGTAATCAGGAATGGCCAAGAGATGCATGAAAGAAATCCAACCTAGCGGTTCTGTAGGAGAAAATGATGACAAAATACAAAGATCCACGAGGCGACCTCCCGCTTCGTGGATCTTTATTACGTTGCATAGCCTAGGCCGTCTACAAACGAATCTCTTGGCGAATGCCACGCAGATCCATTTCAAACGCAAGGTCGGCAATGGGCGGGTGGCTATAGAACCAATGCACGCCGTGGGTGGCGGCCGGCCCGATCTTGCGCAGAATGCCATTGACCAGCAAGGGCCGCACGGGGTAGACCGTGTAGATGGTGGTTGCCGTCACCGCACCCCATATCATGTTCAGGCCGGTGAGGCGCTCTTGCATGACACTCATGACCATGGCCGCTTTTTCCTGCAAGGCATGGGCCGAGGTTTCGCCGGGGCGTACAACTGCGTCGGTCGAGAGATTGGCCTGATCGTTCAGATCACCAGCACCAGCAACGATAAAAGTTGATTGCGTGGTCGCACTGGGTACTGTGTACGAAAAGGCATAGAGCGCGGGTTCTGGGGGTGGCGCAAAGGCAGGCGCAATATTGGTACGCGCCACCGGATTGTGCTCGCCGACCAGGATCTGCCAATCGGCCAGGATAGCGCGATAGTCGCGATTGAAATCGATAAAGCCGGTAAAGGAACGGGGCGCGGGCAAGCGCAGTTCAATCGCACAAAGTGCTTGTCGCGGTCGGCCCAGATCGGCCAAATAGCGGTCGATGCGTTCAAAGCCTTGGCGATAGGGGATGGGTTGCGCCAAGGTCACGCGCACAATTTCATAGCCCGGCATGGCCACGACACCTGCCGAATAGGGTGCAATACCGGTAAAGAAACGATAGTTACCAAGTGGATGGTCAAGTAGTTGCATGGTACGCTTTCAGGTGGTGATGGTCGAATGTACCGCCCATCGGCATTAAAATCAATTCAATAATTCAACAAGTTTGGCGACACGTTGGGCGTCGGTGGCTTGGCGCGCATATTCGGGGGCACGCAGGGCGCCGCCCATAAAGGCGCGTGTGCTGCGGTGGATCATGGCGCTTTCGACCGTGGATCGCGCGGTCATGTGTACTTCGTTGACCCCGCTCTGCTGCACGATCTTGACCAAATTGCGCTCGTTGATGCCGCCGCCGGGCATAATGCTGATGCGGCCAGCGGCCTGTTGCACCAAAGCGGCAATCAGATCCAGCCCTTCCAGCGCCGAGCTTTCCTGGCCGGAGGTAAGCAGGCGATCCACACCCAGGTCGATGAGATCTTCTAACGCCTGCTGTGGCTCGGTAGCCATGTCAAAGGCGCGGTGAAAGGTGACCGACATGGGCCGCGCCAGCGCGATCAAGGTCGCGGTGTGCGGCTTGTCAATGGTGCCATCCCGATTGAGCAGACCAATCACAACGCCATTCGCGCCCAGTTGCTTGGCCTGGGTAATGTCATGTTGCATAACAGAAAATTCCAGGTCGGAGTAGCAGAAATCACCACCACGCGGACGGATGATCACATTGAGGTCAATATCAATTTGTTGGCGGGCGAGCGCGATCATACCGGCGCTGGGAGTGGTGCCGCCTTCCAGCAGATTATCGCAGAGTTCAACACGCTGCGCGCCGCCCGTTTGCGCAGCCATAGCCCCTTCAACCGAATCGATACAAATTTCCAGGATGACCGAATTGCTGCGCTGGGCTGCCGTCATAGCGCTACCACTTTCACACATTGAAGGCCAAGATGGCGCGCGAAGGAGTCAAAATCGCGGTCGTCATGCAGGAGTTCAAAGCGGTGCTGAATGACAAAAGTCGCAATGATGCAGTCAATCGTTTTGCGCACGGTTAGCCCTTGTTTGCGCAGGTAGCGATAATTGGCGGCGCTGCGGAGTGCCATGTCCACACCGCCCATCTCCAACACGGGTAAGCACAACAGCGCGTGCTGGGCCTGGACAAAATCCTTGTCATGGCGAAAACCTTGGAGCACTTCTGTGAGAATAATATCACCAACGGCCAATTCGCGCTGCCCAAGTGCGCGGTCGAGTGTATCCGTGTGGGGTGTCACTTTGCCATTAAAATAATCGATCCACACCGAGGAATCAACGATCCACATCGACCGTTTCCTCAGCATCTTTTAGATCAACGTCTTTTACATCATAGACACCCCGGCCTTCGCGCATGGCAGATAAATCACCTTCCCAGCGCAAATGCCCGCGCAAAGCGCGGATCTGTTCCTGCGATTTTAAGCGGACGAGGGTGCGCAACGCCTCTTCAATCACAGCTTTTTTCGTCGATAGCCCAGTGCAGGACAAGGCCTCGGCCAACAAAATATCATCAATAACAATGTTTGTCCGCATACAACCCTCCTAGTAATGTGTACAGATTATCCATTCCATACACATTACCGGATTTTATAGGATTTGTCAACCATTTTGTCAAACGAAAAGTGAAATGGGTTGTTAACTTATTCGTCTTCGGCAATGCCCCCGGCGGGCATCTGGATATCCACCACATTGCCATGAAAGTCGATCACAATGCGGAAGCCCAGCATCCCCATCCATTGCCGCGCATCTTCGGGGATCGGTTGGCCGACATTTTGCTCAATGTTATTGATTGACGATTCGACGGCTACCTTGGTAAAGATATCGTCTTTGCCCATCATGTTGAGCATCTGCTCTACCGCCAGATCGCGATTTTCCTCGACCTGCCCACGCATAAAGCGCAGCACTTGTACATCGACCTGGGCAGCATCAATGTGGCGGCGAAAATCATCGTCCAGCACCACATAGCACGCGTTCTCGCCCACCTTGGTCACCTCGGCGGCATTGCCGGCTTCATCGACGACCAAACCAGCAAACATTGCTTCTTTTGCCACAGTAAACTCCTTTGTTATCCGCACTTGGCTCGGCGAGTATACCAACATGACAATCATGCGTGCCGGATCAGTCATGCTGGCAGCTCGTCATCCAGTTATGTCATCCTAGCTTTGTCTGCAAAAAGTCAAAACTGCGCCGGATGCTGACCAGCGGTTCCTTGGGTAGATCATGTTCGACAATATACCATTCGGCACCTGCTGCCCTGGCCGCGGGCAAGAGCGCCGCCCAATCCAGCACGCCATGACCCACATCGGCAAAGCCCATCTGATCCTCGTTTTGGCCTTCGGGGGCCAGGTCTTTACAATGGACCCGTGGACAGCGCCCGGCATAGCGTTGCAATAACGCTACGCCATTTTGGCCACCACGTTGCACCCAAGCCAGATCAATTTCAAAACCCAGCCCCGCACCCGCGCCTTCCAGCAACCAATCGATGGCGAGCTTGCCCTCGATCGTTTCCATTTCAAACGCATGGTTGTGATAGAGCAATTTCATACCAGCATCGTTACAGCGCTTGCCAATCGCGGCCAGCCGTTTGCCCAGTTGGGTCCAGGCCGCGGCGTCTTTGCCCCGATCATCGGGGGCCAAGAAAGGCACGACTAGCACCGTGTTGCCAATCGCTTTGTGAAAGGCTATGACGGCATCCAAATCGCTTTCCAATGCGCTCATCGGCGCATGGGCAGAGACCGCTTGCAGCTTGTGCTTGGCAAGCAACGCCTTCATTTCGTCGGCAGATTGGTTGTGATTGCCCACCAGTTCTACACCGGCGTAGCCAATCGCAGCGACCTCGCCCAGCACCTCATCAAAGGGGATTTGGAGGTTGCGCAGTGAATAAAGTTGAACAGCAATGGGAAGCATGGATCGATCCTTTCTGGGTTTGTGAAAATTTTTACTTATAGTTCAATCATACGTGATTCAAGCTGGCTCGTCAAACGCTCGCGCAGCCCAGTGAAGCGCTGGGCAACTTTGTCATTGCGCACCGCCAGCGCAATCGCTTTGGGTTGCCCCACCAGCACCACCAAGCGCTTGGCACGCGTGACCGCCGTGTAGAGCAGATTGCGTTGCAGCATCATATAATGGCTGGTCAAAATGGGAATGACAACCGCGGGGAATTCGCTGCCCTGGCTTTTATGCACACTGATCGCAAAGGCGTGGACCAGTTCATCCAATTCCAGAAAGTCATACATGACCAGTCGGTTATCGATATTCACCGTGACCTTCTGCATTTCCAGATCCAGCGTCTGGATCATGCCCATGTCGCCGTTGTAGACCTCTTTGTCATAGTTATTGCGGATCTGCATCACCCGGTCGCCAATACGATAGACACGGTTGCCAATGCGTTTCTCTGGCTTCTGGGCCGCAGGCGGATTCAGGCCGCTTTGCAAGGCTTCATTGAGCGCGCCAACGCCGATGACACCGCGATGCATGGGACTCAGCACCTGAATATCTTGCGACGGAATGGCAAAGCGTTTGGGAATGCGACTTTGTACCAGCTCGACACACAGTTGGGCGGCGCGTTCTGGCTCTTCGGTGCGAAAGAGAAAGAAATCGGTCGCCGTGTCATTGTCAATCTTTGGCACGATCCCCTGATTAATCTGATGGGCATTGGTGATGATATGGCTGCTCGCAGCTTGGCGAAAGATTGTGTGTAGTCGAATCACTGTCGCGCGCTGTAGCAGTGATTGTAAGAGTGAGCGCGCGGCCGCTGATGATGCGCTGGCGGCATTGCTTTCTTCAATGGCGGCAATCATATCTTTCAACACATTGCCCGCACCCACGCTGGGCAACTGATCCACGTCGCCCACCAACAAGAGGTGCATCCCCGGCGGAATCGCTTTGAGCAGATGATTGGTCAACAACAGATCGAGCATCGAAGCTTCATCGACAATCAACAGATCGCCTTCCAGTGGATTGTCGGCGTTACGGTGAAAGGCCATGCCCTCTGCCGGCTTGAATTCGAGCAGGCGATGCAACGTCTTGGCTTCGCGGCCAGTGGTTTCGGCCAATCGTTTGGCGGCGCGGCCCGTTGGCGCCGCCAGGATCACCGTATAGCGCTCCTGCTCGCAAATTTGCAACAAGGTGCGCATGGTCGTCGTCTTGCCCGTGCCCGGCCCACCCGTGAGAATCGTCACACGGTGGGTAAGGGCGGCCTGGATCGCGCTATCTTGTTGCGGGGCCAAACGCAGCCCTGTAATCCCCGCGGCAGTTTGAAACAAGCCCTCCCAATCCTGCTGCTGCTGAAAACGCCAGAACGCGCTTTCGCCGTTGCGCATGAGCTTTTGCAAGCCACCGGCCACCCCCTGCTCGCTATAATAAAATGGCGTCAGATAGACCGCGTGTTCATCGGCCAGGATCTGCTGCGCTTCGGCAGTGGTGGCCGCGGCATAGACGTGGCCGCGTTCGGCAATCAGTTGTGGAATCGCGTCAGTGGTGGGTGGCGGGGGTAGGGGAGCCAGTTCGACATCGCCCGGGTGGGCCGCGACTTTTACCTGATTTTCATGCCAGAGCCGCACCACACCCAGCCCAATCTCATCGCGGCTGACATCGAGCAATTCGGTCGCCTGCTTGACCAATTCAGAGATGGGTAGAAAAACATGGCCTTCTTCGGTCGCCTGGTTCAGCGCATAGGCCACACCCGCGGCAATCCGTTGCGGCGAATCGGGGGCCAAGCCCAGCGATTGGGCGATGCGGTCGGCGGTGAGAAAGCCAATACCATAAATATCGCGCGCCAGCCGATAGGGGTCTTGGCGCACGGTGACAATCGCGTCATCGCCATAAAACTTGTAGATCTTGGTGGCCAGGCTGGTGCTGACGCCATGGCTTTGCAGAAAGAGCATCACTTCCTTGATCGCCTTCTGCTCTTGCCAGGCAGCGATAATCAGCTCGGTGCGTTTGCGCCCGACGCCAGGTACTTCGTTCAAACGTGCAGCTTGCTCTTCGATCACCGTGAGCGTTTCCACGCCGAAATATTTGACAATGCGCTTGGCCGTAACCGGCCCCACCCCGCGAATCAAGCCGCTGCCCAAATATTTCTCAATCCCGGCGATGGTAGCCGGCAAAATTGCGCGCATCTGCTCTACGACAAACTGGCGACCATACTCGGCATGGACCGTCCAACGTCCCCGTAATTCCACTGATTCGCCCACATTGACGCCCAGCATCGTACCCACCACAGGCACTTCGCGACTCTGCCCAAAGCCGCTATGGCCCGCCGCTTCCGGCGTCAGTTTGGCAACCGTATAGCCTGTCTCTTCATTATGATAGGTAATGCGTTCAACCACGCCGCGTAGCAGATCCATAGCCCCAAGCGTAGCAGATCGCGCACAGCAAAGCAAGTATCCAACACACAATCTTTGCTACATTCTGGTACAGACGCAATATATTGCGGCTCAACCGGATCTCATGTGGTTGACAGCGTCGAATCAATTCGACGGCTGCTATGCCAAACCTGCTTAAGCAGGTTTTTCGTGGCAGCCGCCGGTTTCAACCGGTGGTATCCTTGTCA
>DAOTTR010000471.1:0-1508 GCA_034437715.1 Caldilineaceae bacterium | reverse complement strand
ACAATCATATAACATTGTATCGCTGGATTCAAGTTTCGCTCTCTATCAGCAGGGCCGAGGGGCGATTGTAGAAAACACTCCAATTCTAATTTCCTTTGTTTGACAGCAGATGCAGCTTGAGATAAACTTAGCCAAGTCCCAAGCGCACGCAAATTCCTTCAACCAGTTGCCGGTTGTAGAAGTGACATGGGTGTTCTGTATATTTCTTCCCAAGGTTCATAATCTATTGTGCAAAATGCTGATGCGTCCATCAGATCCCTTTGCTTGCCACAAATTTTGATTGTTCAGATGACGGCCTTTGCCCAAACTGTGCTCGTTCCTGGTGTAAAAGGATGGTATGTTTCCCACTGACTTTTCTGCCTATTTGCAACATTATCACGAAAAAGGCTATGTGGTTGTGCGCGGCCTGTTTTCGTCAGCCGAAGTGGCGCAGTACATTGACCACTATATGACATTGCGCGCCCAGGGTGAATACCCCGGCGATTGGGCTGGCACCCAAATTGACAGCGTCGATCCGCTAAAAAAGTTCCCCCGTATGATCCACATGCATCGTTGGGATGATGCCAGCTTGCAGTGGCTGATCGATGACCGGCTCAACCGCTGTATGACGGCGCTGTTGGGCAGCGAGCCGTATGCCGTGCAGACCATGCTCTATTTCAAACCGCCCGGCGCACGCGGCCAAGCACTGCACCAAGATCAATATTATTTGCGCGTCCAGCCGGGTACATGCATGGCAGCGTGGATGGCGCTGGATGCCTGTGATGAAGAAAATGGTTGTATGCAAGTTGTGCCCGGCAGCCATCGGTTGCCCCTGCTGTGTACAACCAAAGCCGACACCAACCAGAGTTTCACCGATACCACGGTGCCTGTGCCAGCCGACATGACCACGGAATCGGTGATCATGGACGCGGGCGATGTCTTCTTTTTTAATGGCCAGTTGATCCACGGCAGCTACCCCAATACCAGCCAAGATCGCTTTCGGCGTTCGCTCATCGGCCACTATGTGGTGGGCGAAGCAGAGAAGGTCGCCGAATTCTTTCACCCCGCCTTGCACATGGATGGCACGCCCGTGACATTGGGGGTCAGCGAGGCCGGTGGCAGTTGCGGCGTGTGGGTCAAGCAAGACGGCACGCGTGTGGTCGAAATGGTGCCCGTGGCGTAGGCGTGCAAAATGTTTAGCAAAGATAAGCCAACAATGCAGCGGAACAAACAAAGCGAGATGGTAGGATGAAAGTCATTCAAGTGGGCATTGGCGGCATGGGCAATGCTTGGTTGCAAGCCGTATTAGCCTCACCGGTGGTGGAATATGCCGGGTTTGTTGAAGTCAGTGAAACGGTGGCCACAGCCCAGGTGGCAAAGCATGGTCTGGACGGCAGCCGCATATACAAATCACTGGGTGAGGCGCTGCAAGCAGTGGACGCCGATGGCATTATCAATGTGACGCCACCCCAGTTTCACAAAGCGGTCTCCATTGAGGCGTTGGAGGCAGGAATTCCGGTCCTGTCGGA
>DAOTTR010000470.1:0-2694 GCA_034437715.1 Caldilineaceae bacterium | reverse complement strand
CGTGCGTTGGTTGTTACAAGAACGGGCGTTGCCGCCGCTGTACACGACCACAACACCAGGCGAACCGCAGCCGAACGGCAATCGCCTCGCCTTACATGACGTAGAAGGAGATACGGCGCAGCTACCCAGTTCCTATCGCGAACTTAACGACCTGCGCCCACGGCGTATTGGTGAGCGGCAAGCACCCATTTGGCCGCTTTTGCTGACCGTGGCCGTTGTTATTTTTACACTTGAACGCACTTTGGCCGCGTATGGAGGCCCCCAATGGCGCTGACCATTGAGCCGCTCTATCCCTGGGCCTGGATCGTGGCCGGGCTGGCAGCGCTTACCACCTTGCTGTTGTTGGGGCGTGGTCTCGTCGATCGTTGGCGTTCGTTGGGCAAACGGGTGCCGACCCGGTCGGCCGTGCTGATCACGTCACTATTGGCCGCTGGCTGCTTTGCGGTGGCTGCGTTCAACCCACGCTATGTGAGCAAGCCGCCAACCGATCGCGTGCATCTGGCCGTTGTCGTGGACGTTTCGGAAAGCATGCAGCGCGCGCAGGGTGGTTGGTCACAGGTTCACGCAACGGCTGCCCAAGTTGTACAAGCGGGCGTGACCCTTGCACCGGCAGCAATGCAAGGGGCGGGGACAGCCAGCATTGTCACCTTTGGCAGCAGCGCTGTTGTGGCGGAAGGCAACCTGGCCCTTGCCGACTTACCGGACGCCTTTCGCCGTCTACAGAACGATGATTTTGCGGCTGGCCAGGCCAGCGATATGGCGGCGGGCTTACAACGCGCCGAGCGCATGATTCAGGGCGCTGGTGGGCGTGGTGCGGTGCTCCTGATCAGCGACGGCAACCAGACCACGGGCGATGCCCTGGTCGCCGCCAACCGGTTGGCGCAACAAGGGATCGCCATTCACGTCTTGCCCATTGCCAGCAGTGAACCGGCGCTGGCCATCACCGCCGCCGATCTGCCACGCCAGGTCAATGCCGGTAGCGAGACGTTTCTGCGCGGCGTGCTGATCAACCAGCAGACAGATGCTGTGCAAGCAACCTTGCAGCTTGCGCGCAATGCAGATCTCAACGAAGCGGAGCGGCGCTTTGGACCAGCGTTAGGCATGACGACAACCTTCTCACTGGAAGCAGGTCAGCAGGGGCGACTGCGGACGCCCTTACAATTTACGGGATTGGGTCTTCAATTTCTTGATGTAGTGCTGACACAGCATCAGGGCGTGGGCGGACATCATCGACGCTTTTTTACCCATGTCAATCGCCCTCTGGAAATTCTCGCGGTAGGGGGTGATAATCACTGGATCAGTGCCTTGTCCACCACCCGCGCCCACATCACAACCCTTGCGCCGGAGGAGCTTTCCGATACCACCAATCTACAAGCGTTCGATGTGCTTGTGATCAGCAGTGTAGACGCGACAGAATTTGTACCTGCGGCGTTGACCCACATCGCCACCAGCGTTGAACAGGATGGGTTAGGCTTGATGTTGATCAATGGGGGCCACCTTGGGGCGGCCGAGGATGAAAAGACAATCCTCATGAGCTACATTGACACGGTCATTGACCCGCTCTTGCCAGTGTCGAGTGAGCCGCGGCCCTTTGTGCCCGAACCACCGCCGCGCCAGGTCGTCTTTGTGATCGACGCCTCCGGCTCTATGGCCGGCGCGCCTTTGGCCAAAGCCCAACAACTCGCACGTCACATCATTGATACGTTTTTGCGGCCACAAGATCGCCTCGACGTGTTGGTCTTTGGCGGCGGGACAACTTATCTGATCAACAATTCGTTCATGACCGACAGCAACAAACGGAGCGCCATCACCACCATCGACGGAATTCAATCGGGCGGCGGCAGCGATGCCAACGCCGCTTTGCGGCAACTGGCACGCGACCGAAAATTGGACTGTGGCCTGGTCTTTATTTCCGATGGTGAGATTCAGTTAGACACGCTCAATGCCTATCCGGACTGTCGTTCCACCGTCCTGATCATTAATGATTCACTGCAAACGATCAACGCGACGCTCTATGCATTGGCCGATCCACTTCTGATCGATCTGGCGTTTGATCCGGCGAGTATTGACATTCCCTATTTCAAACCGGAACCACGCGACAAGTTTTTCGAGCCGGGCGAGTACACCCCGCTGCCCCTTGATCGCCTTGCCCACATCAGCGACCGATTGCCGATGCCGGCGTTGCCCCTGGTAGGGACAGCGGTCACCTACATTCGCGAGGACGCCGACCTGATTGCCGTGCGCCCGAAGCTGAGAGACCCGGTGCTAGCCTATCGCGCGCATGGCGCAGGTTATGTCGGCGTCTTTACCACCGAGATCCCCGCAATGTGGCTGGCAGACGAAACAGGACGCGCCGCCGTGGCAGCCTGGGTTGAGCGGCTGGCGGCCTATCAAGCACGCGACCGCTACGATTTTAAGCTGGTGGATCATGGTACGGCATTGGCGATCACGGTGGCGCTGCACACCCAAACGGGCCAGTTGCCAGATGTCAATCGCCTGAACGCAGCGATCAGCTTGGCCGATAGAATGACGGACACCGTGACCAGTGGCAGCGCAACACCAGCATCGCTCAACCTGTTGCTGCGCGCCGCGCCGGATATTCCCGCCACATTTCAAGGGGTAGCCACTGTTCCGCGTCGCCTAGAAGCACAGGTCGCCACGCTCGTTTTACAGGAATTCGGCCCTGATCAACTT
>DAOTTR010000469.1:0-1757 GCA_034437715.1 Caldilineaceae bacterium | reverse complement strand
GGCCCTGTCGCATCCAGCCGGATGATGGCGCTGGTGGGGGCAGAACGGTTGCCGACTTCGTCCTGCGCCTGCACCGTGACTGTATAACTGCCGGTGGGGTCCGTCAGGCTAGGATCGAGCAGGTAGTTGATGTTCCACCCATCACGGGCAATCTGCTCGCTCTGCGCGACGCCGACGCCGGACGTTTGGGTGAGCTTGACTACTGTTGTGCCTTGTTTCACCCGCCCATTGTCGGTTGCGGTGCCATCGAGTGACACTTGCCATTGGCCGTTGGCGTTTTTGGTCGGCTTGATCGTCCCATTCAGCGGGCGAATGGTCAGCGTGGGGGGGGTGGCATCGATGGTAACGTTGATCGCCGGGCTGGGATTGCCCACATTGCCAACGGCATCGATGGCACGCGCGCGCACGCTGATCACGCCGCTGAGACCGGCCAATGAGAAGCTCCAGGTGTTGGCGCCGTTGGCTGGTTGCCATGCACCATTATTGATGCTCACTTCCACCCCAGCGACACCGGCGGTTGGGTCCGCAGCGGCGCCACCAATCACGCTGTCGGGGCCGACGACGCGATTGCCGGTTGGCGAAGTAATCTGTGCCGTCGGCAAGTTACTGTCAATGATCAGGCGCAACTCACCGCTGGCCTCGATCCGACCACCGCGCGTATCTTGCTGCTGCAACCCGAAGCGTGACCAGGGGAAGGTGGTGCCGTCGGCGGCGACGCCCGCCGCCAGACAATAGGATTGGGCGGTGCGGTTATAGAGCGCCTGGACGGTGCTGCCGCTCAACGGTGTCGGATAGATCTGGAACTGATCGATCGTCGCTTGGCGACCGCCGATTTGTAAAAAGGAGCCCAGGGTCGGATTGTTTGAACTAGCCCCGTTGGCAACGGGGGCTGGGTTTCCATCCACATAGATGGCAAGCGCGCCGTTGGCACTACCGCGCGTGGCCACCACAAAGCGCCACTGGCCATTGTTCAAGTTGACTGGTGCGCTGAGGCTGCTCCCGCCGCTGTCGAGCCGCACGCCGGTATCGGTGATGCTAAAGGCGACGCCATTGGCGCTGCTGTGGCCGACGGTGAAACTTTTGGACTGGACGCCGGCCGAGTTGTACCAGAAGGCAAAACTAAAACTATTGCCGACGCGGTTCGGTTGGTCGAGGCGATCATCAATGCCATCAAAGCGCACCCCATAGTCGGAGCGAACGGCGCCGGGTGCGCCGGGTACCCCGGTCGCTGGACAGAGACCCTCGCTGCAGAAGGTAAAGTTGCCGTAACCGGAATTATCGGTAAAGAACGAACTGCCGGGCAGTTCCTCCAAGCGTAGATCGACGACCGGCTGGGTGGAGGTGGCGGGACAAGCCAGCGTGCCCACATTATCACTGACCGCTTTGGGCCAGGTAATCGGTTGTTGGGCAGGAGTGAGGATCACTTCGTTCAATGCTTGATCATAGAGTTTATAGGTAAAGCGCGTCGTCGTAGTGGTCGGTGTCCACCCGATCAAATAACTCTGCCGCGACGGATAGTAGACTGCCTCCAGATGTTTGGTGGCGTCGCCCGCAATTGTTAAGCTGCGCAAGGATACGGCGCTGTTCGCCGGAAAGAGCCGCGCGGCGACCAGACTTTCGTTAAAAGCTGGGTCAAAAGCGGCAACTGCCAGCAAAACCTGTTGGGCAACTGGGTGATAGACCAAACTCACATCGGCGGGGATGGCGGCAATCACCGTCGGCAACTGGGCCTTGCTGCCGGCGATCAGGGCGCCGGC
>DAOTTR010000468.1:0-15524 GCA_034437715.1 Caldilineaceae bacterium | reverse complement strand
GGATCTGCCTCTAGCTTGATGCCATTGGCCAGGCGATTGAGATAGACCCCCGCAATCGCCGGCCGTTCCCCGGCCACCACCGCCTCGCGCTCGACAATGCTGGCGACCGTTAACACTTCGTACAGGGAAAGCGTCGTAGCATTTTGCATAACGGCAGCTTCATAGAGCGGGATCACACGGCGCGCAAAATTGTCGAGTTGGCGCGCCAGGATGTCTTGCGCCGTCGCCCCGGTTAATGGCAGTTCGTAGGTGTCGGGGAAGAGATAACCTTCCAGGCTCGCGCCGCTTAGTCGCCCCTGTAGAAAGGCATAGGCGGTGGCATCTAGTGACGACAAATTGCCCGTCTCTATCTGTGTCCGATATTCGGCCAAGGTGATCGGATCGCCGCCAAAAACCTCGGCAGCTGCCAAATAATCCACAATTTGTCCCAACCGCCACCCTTCCGGAATCGTGATCGTCAGGCTGGCCGCTTCGGACTGTTGCAACGTCTCCACAATCTCCACCAGGGTCATGGAGGGGCTTAAAATAAAGGTGCCGGCTTCGAGTTGGGCAGCCAAATCGTTGACGCGTACATAGGCTTCAAAGAGCCGGTCGTCTGTGATCAGCCCGGCGCTCTTTAATTGTTGCCCAATCAAACGGGCTGGCGTACCGGGCGCAACCGTAAAGCGAACCGGGCGCTCGTCTGTGCTGGCAGCTTGTTGAACTTGCCCTTGACGGGTTTGCAAATAGACGCGCAGCATTCCTTCGTTGCCCAAGCTACAAGAGCTTAATATAGTCAGAAGGAGCACCAGATTCAAGTGGACAACAATACGTTTGAATAACGTTGTTTTTTGATAGAAAGCCATAAAGTTTTTAGTAACTTATCTGTAGACTAGAACGCCTGTTGTTTGGCGTAGACGGGTTGAAACAGTGGATCTTGAGTAAATAAAAGCTGGAGACCCGTCACCAGATCGACAGAAGGCGCATAGTCGAGCAAGCGTTGGGCTTTGCTGACATCGGCCACCAGCCGGGTAACGCCGCCAAATGTTTCGCGATTGTGCAGAATATTCGCTTTGCGGCCAACCGTTTGGGCAATGCGCTCGATTAAGGCATTGACTGTGATTTCCAGCCCACTGCCGACATTGATGATCTGTTGGTCCACACCGGGCGCGTCAGCGGCGCGCACCAAGGCGCGCACCACATCATCGATATAGACAAAATCGCGCGTCTGGTTGCCGTCGCCATCCACCACCACCGAACCGCCACCGATCACCTGTTGCATAAACTGGGGAATCACCGGCGCATGGACGGGCGGCAACAGTTGCCCCGCGCCATAGGCATTGAAGATGCGCAAGGCCACTGTTTCAAAGCCACTCAGCCGACCAATCGTAAAGAGAAACTGCTCTGCCGCCACTTTGCTCACGGCGTAGGGGACAGCGGGCTGTGTCACCATTTCTTCATGCGCGGGCTGAACAGCCTGATTGCCATAGACTGTGGCACTGCTAGCCAGGATCACGCGGCGCACGCCGACATCGCGACAGGCTTCTAGCAGGGCAACTGTGCCCCCGACATTGACATCGTTGTATTCACGCGGATAGAGGATCGAAGCGGGTACGCTCACGCGCGCGGCTAGATGATAGACTACATCAACGCCTTGCAAAAGCGACCATAGTTTGGGGATATCGCGTACATCACCGCGCGTAAAGTTAATCCCGGCCTGTAATTTCGCCGGATCGCCACTGCTGAGATCGTCGAGCACACGGACAAAATTGCCGCGTTGGTGCAGTTGATTGGCCAAATGGCTGCCGATAAAACCGGCACCACCACTTATGAAAATACGCATCATGATTCATCCTTTACGCGCCAACCATTGTTCTCCAGGGTTGGCAAGCTTATCTAAACTGCACATCATAGCGTAGCCTGCACGCGATTTTACGCGCAGGCTACGCTATGATGCCGATTATCAATGTTGTCTCTCGTACACGGCAACGCAAATTGTGCGGGATTAAACCGTACATTACCGTGTACTCGTACCACCGTTACCGAATCAGATCTTCCCAATCAAAGGGCCAATTCGAGGAGCCGGAAGGGCCGCTCTGCTCGTCGGATAACGCGGCGTGGGTTGTGCGCGCTGTGCCGTAGTCGAGTTGGGTAAATAGCGCATTGTAGCTGCGACAGGCATCAACCAGACTTGCCGCCGAATAGTGCCCGACTGTCCAAAAATAGATGGGTGGTTCCTTTTGAAACAAACGCAGCA
Source organism: Caldilineaceae bacterium (assembly GCA_034437715.1). Lineage (GTDB taxonomy): Bacteria > Chloroflexota > Anaerolineae > Caldilineales > Caldilineaceae > JAHBVH01. The sequence goes on along the minus strand of DAOTTR010000468.1, from coordinate 13,288 downwards.
CAATTTCTTCTTTGGTGAAGCCAAGGCCATCGAGCTTGGCGACTTCGCGCGTTAGTTGCAAAAAATAGCCAATTTTGCCATGTAATTCGGGCAAGGGCGTCCGGCCTACACGGCCATCGCTGGGAAACAGGCGTTCTGGGCGCAAATCGGCCAACATGCGCAAACTGCTCACCACCCCAAAGAGATCGGCTTCCGCCGCCCAAGCGCTGTTTTGGCTATAGCTAAAGACATCGCCACTAAAGAGCCAACGCTGGCTTGGCTCAAAAAGTGCAATGTGATCGGCTGTATGGCCGGGTGTTTCCAGGGTGCGAAAGCTGTAGTTAGGCGTGCGTATCAAATTGTCTATGGTATCCAACGAAATCCCAACAGCACAAGGTTGTGGCTCACCCCAGACCACCCGCCGGTAGAATGGCAACACGATTCGCGTTGGCTCAGCCAAAATGGGCAAGGCGCGCGGTGCGGCATAGAGGGTTGCTTTGGGGTACTGGCGCAATACGGCAGATAAACCGCCGATCTGATCTTCATGCGCGTGGGTGATCACCACCTGATCCACATGCAAGTTACGCAGGGCGTTGAGCAGCGCATAGGCTGCGAAGCGCGGCCCCGTATCGATCAACAGACCGTCCACCCAATAGGCGGTCGTCCACCAAAAGGGTCGGCCAAAGATCGACCGCGACATCCGGATCGCCAGCACATGCCCATGTTGCTCAACGTGAATCATGGTTGATTTGTTCCTGTCGTAGCAATTTCGTCGGGAAGGGTGCAATTGATCGAACCCTTCCCGACGGATTCACCCCATCAACTGACTGTATTCGAATTGGCCGCTGCCACGCGTAGTGCGCCATCCAGTAGACGTTCATAGATGGGCAGCGGAATTTTTGTCATCTTGCCCACCAGATCGACACAGATATGCTCACTACTGCCGGTAGCCAGCACCGTCTGATCGGCGGCATTGCGGACCTCGTAACTAAATTCAACTTGCCGGCTGCGCAACTGGGCCAGACGCGTAATAATCTGGATCGTGTCGCCAAAGCGGCTCGACGCGCGATAGGCTGCATGAATGGCCGTGACCGCAAAGTGATGACCGCTGTCCGCCACTTCTGTATAGGGCATCCCGGCGGCCTTCATCCAGGCCACGCGGCCCATTTCAAACCAGATGATATAGCCACTGTGGTGGACCACACCCATTTGGTCGGTTTCGGCAAAGCGCACCTCCGTCGCAACGGTGACGGGCGCTTCGGGAATCGCTACTTCACGCATAATCCTCGTCTCTGGTTGAAAACGCGGCATTGCTTGTCGTGACAGACCAGCCAGCACCCGCGTTTTCAACACAACCGCCGGTTAGATATGAATCGCATGGCCTTCTACTGCATGCGCCGCTTCCATGACCACTTCGCTCAAGGTCGGGTGCGAATGGACCGTGCGCGCAATCTCGGCGGGGGTGATCTCCATAAATTGGGCCAAGCTCAATTCGGGCAGCAATTCTGTCACCTCGGGGCCGACCAAGTGCGCACCAAGAATTTCGCCATATTTGGCATCGGTAATAATTTTGACAAAGCCTTCTTTGACATTCATCGCCTGGGCTTTGCCATTGGGCATAAAGGGGAACTTGCCGACTTTGATGGTGTAGCCCGCTTCTTTGGCCTGGGCTTCGGTCATGCCGAGGCTGGCGACCTCGGGTTTGCAGTAGGTGCAGCGCGGCATGAAGATATACTTTTCGGCAGGAATTGGCAGCGTATCGGCCCCGCCAATTGTCTCGGCAGCGACCAAGGCTTGGGCGCTTGCCACATGGGCCAGGGCCAATTTGCCGGTGCAGTCGCCAATCGCGTAGATGTTCTCAACATTGGTGCGCATGTTGGCATCGATTTCAATAAAGCCGCGCTTGTCCAGCTTGACACCAGCCTTGTCCAGCCCAACTTTTTCTGTATTGGGGCTAATGCCAATCGAGATCAGCACACGCTCGGCCTGTAATTTCTGGGTTTCGCCACTTTTTAGATTTTTCACCGTCACGGTGACGCCGCTATCGGTAACGTCAAAGGCTTCGGTACGTGTGCCGGTGAGCAGCTTGAAGCCACGCTTGGTAAAGGCTTTGTGGACCTCGGCTGCGACTTCGCTATCTTCCAGCGGCAAGATCTGATCCAACATCTCCACAATCGTCACTTCGGCGCCATAGGTGTGATAGAAGTCGCCGAGTTCCATGCCAATTGGGCCCGCGCCCACAATGATAATCGACTTGGGCTGCTCTTGCAGGCGAATCGCGTGGCGATATTGCATAATGCGTTTGCCATCGACCGTGGCACCAGGCAGATCGCGTGCCCGCGCCCCCGTCGCTACAATAAAGTTCTTGGCGGTGACAGTGCGCGTTTTGGCCTCCGGCTTGAAATCAGATGGGCCCACTTGCAACGTGTGGGCATCCGTAAAGACGCCATGCCCTTCAATCACTTCGATCTTGTTTTTGCGCATAAGAAAGCCTACGCCCTTGGTCTGGCGATCGACAATTGTCAGGCTACGCTTGACCGCGCTGCTAAAGTCTACTTGCAGATTATCAAAGGTAAAGCCATAGTCGGCGGCGTGCTGCAAGATGTCTAACACTTCGGCATTTTTCAACAGCGCTTTTTTGGGAATACAGCCCCAATTCAAACAAACGCCACCCAAACTTTCGCGTTCCACAATCGCCGTTTTCAGGCCAAGTTGTGCGGCGCGGATGGCGGCCACATAGCCACCAGGACCGCTGCCGACGACGACCAAATCATAATCATAATTTTGATTGCTCATGTTTTCTCCTCTATGTGGCAGGGAAAGTTGCGCGTGAAACGGCAAAGATACCGCTCAATCACGCTACTCCCTCAACTGTTCTGCCAATTTTCTAATTGTACACGAATCTTGCTCAAAAATAAGTCAGCTTTAGCGCCATCTAGGACACGATGATCAAAGCTAAAGCTTAAATAACAGATGGGACGAATCACAATTGCGTCGTCGGCGCTGGGCAAGAGTGAGGTGGAGGATGTGCGCACCACGGCCCGTTTGTTGATCGCGCCAATGCCCAGAATGCCGGTCTGCGGTTGATTGATAATCGGCGTCCCCATCAGGCTGCCGGTGATGCCATGATTGGTGATCGTAAAGGTGCCCCCTTGCAGCGCGTCCGGCGTCAGTTTACCATTGCGCGCCCGTTCCGCTGCTTCGTTGACGGCGCGTGCTAACCCCGACAAATTTTTTTCGTCGGCATCGCGCAACACGGGTACGATCAAGCCATCGGGCAGTGACACGGCCATGCCAATGTGAATGCGCCGCTTGACGAGCAACCCCTCTGCCGTAAAACGACTATTGGCTTCGGGTACTTCACGCAACGCCTGGGCCACAGCCGCCACAAAATAGGGCATAAATGTGAGGGTAATTCCACGGGCGGCAAAGTGTGCCTTATTGGCTTCACGATGCTGCACCACCGTGGTCATGTCCACTTCAAAGACGGTGGTCACATGGGGGCTGGTCTGCTTACTCAGCACCATGTGTTGGGCAATGGCGCGACGCATGGCCGATAGCGGTTGCAATGTTTCGTCCGCGTCGGGTGGCGCACCCAATGGGTTCTCGGCAGGTGGCGCGCCTATTGCTGGGGACGGCGCAGAATCAACGGGGGGCGCGTCCACCCAGGCCAGAATATCTTTTTTGGTGATGCGCCCGCCCAGGCCACTGCCGGATCGTCCAGTCAGATCAATGCCATGTTCATCGGCAATGCGCGCCACCACCGGGCTGATAAAGGCCCGTCCTGTGGGCTTGAGTGACGGGGCATTGCGTAGACTTGGTACTGGGCTGGGGGGGGCAGCTGACGGTGGCACGCCGACGGTGGCGGGTAATGCCGTTACCGTTGCTTTTTCACCCGCCTGCCCGATATAGGCCAGAATTGTGTTCACCGCCACCGTTTTGCCCTCGGGTACGACAATTTCCAGCAGGGTGCCATCTGCCGGGGCGGGCACTTCCGTATCAATTTTATCGGTGCTGATTTCTAAAAGCGGCTCATATTTGGCAATCGCTTCGCCGGGTGCTTTGAGCCACCGCGCGATTGTACCCTCGACGGTACTTTCGCCCAGTTGTGGCATCTTCACCGCAGTAGACATACGCTTTGCCCTTCCTGTATCGCTGTGTTGATCCAAAAAATTGTTGCCCTAGCCAATGGCAGCAGGCGGGCACAAGAATTTTCTGGAATTAGAGCATGGTCCGGTCGGCCAGGGCTGGCTCGGCCATCGTTGCCGTAAAATAGAGATAGCGGCGTCCTGCCACCGTGGTAAATCCCTGATGTTCGCCATCGGGACGCAGCGCCACTAGGTTCATGTAACGGCTGGGCACGGCCACATCATCATCGCGATTGAGATCGCCCAGATCGCGCAGGGCCTCTTGCCCGGCGGCTTGCAGCGACATGCCCATCTTCAAATAGAGCACTACACTGCGCGCCGACGAGGCGCGAATTGCCAACTCGCCCATGCCGGTACAGGCCACCGCGCCATAGCGGTTGTCACAATAATTGCCCGCACCAATAATCGGGCTGTCGCCGACGCGGCTGGGATATTTCCAGGCCAAGCCGCTGGTGGTGACCGCCGAAGCCAGATTGCCGTGCAGATCCAACGCCAAGAAATTGACCGTGCCCAGCGTGTCAACCTTTGCTTGCTTGTTAATTTTATCCTGCAAATCGATGGGGCGCGTCATCTGCATGGCGGCGCGGCGCAACTGTGCGGTATCGCCGGGCTGCATGCCCATCTCGGCAAAACGCGCGCGCCAGCGGATCAACGCGGCTTCGGTCAACTGATTGGCTGGCGCCTGGCCTAATTCAGCGGCAAAGCGTTCGGCCCCGCGGCCCACCAGCAACACATGGGGCAACTCTTCCATTACCCGGCGCGCCAAGCTGATCGGGTTGCCATAGCCACGCAGCGCGGCAACGGCACCGGTGCGCAAGGTACGGCCATCCATAATGCTGGCGTCTAGTTCTACTTCCCCCAGAATATTGGGCAACCCCCCATAGCCGACACTGGAATCTTCTGGATCATCTTCGACAATGCGACAGGCCAATTCAACCGCGTCCAGCGCGCTGCCGCCTTGGGTCAGATGTTCCATGGCGGCAAGCGCACCAAACCGCCCATTTTCACTGGCAACAATGGTGGGAACCGCTGACTTGGTCGTGCTCACATTGTGCGTGTTCACTTTGGCTTCCATTCTATTGCTGATCGCTGTATCCACAGAGATTTGTCACAGGCTGGCTCAGGCGCACCGCCCAGATCAATACCAGGGAAGGGCCGTCCAACTCTATTCTGGGAAATGATTGATAGTTTTTGTTCGCGCTAGACAAAACCCGTCAAAGTCATCGACGCGCAGAGTGCAAACGTGCCGCTATGTGGATGACTTTTCCATAGTTTATCCATTAAGTATAACAGTCTGTGGGCGACCTATCAAATTATCCGAAAATCCTGCGGCATATAGCAGGTGCCAGCGGGTTGCGCGAATTGGGTGTCCATGCGAGAATAGGCTACCCTCTACCCCCACCCACCTGAACAAAACCGCGCATCAGATGCGGTTGCTTATCAAGATCGGACACACAAAATGAATTACGTTGCCTATATTGCCCTCGGTGGCGAAGACAAACTGCTCTGCTTTGACATGAATCCTACCGATGGGGCGCTCACCCTGCGTACAGAAGTAGTGCTGGCGGGCGCGCCAGGGCCCATGGCAGTTGATCCGACGCAAGCCGTGCTCTATATCGGCCTGCGCTCGACTAGTCAGTTGGCTAGCTTTCAGATCGACCAGCGAGGCAATCTGACACCCTTTGGCGAGCCGGTGCCGCTTGACGCCGATCCTTGCTATCTGGCGACGGATCGCACAGGGCGTTTTCTGTTGGCCGCCTACTATAGCGCTGGCAAAGCCACGGTCCACCCGCTTATGGATACCGGTGCCGTAGGTCATCCGGCTGTCTGTACAGTCAAAACGTTGCCTTACGCCCACTGTATCGAAACCGATGCCACCAATCAATTTACCTTTTTGCCCCATGTGGCCGAATCCAACACGATTTACCAATGGCGCTTTGATGCAACCACCGGCCAACTCACGCCCAACGAGCCGCCCCAGGTGACACCAGAGCCAGGCATTGGCCCGCGCCACTATGTCTATCACCCGACACAACCGATCCTCTATTTTTCCAACGAGCAGGGCAGCAGCGTCACGGCCTATCACCTTGACCCTGCCCAAGGCACCTTAACGCCCTTCCAGACCCTGCCCACCCTGCCGCCTGATTTCACTGGTGAGAATACCTGTGCCCAGATCCATATTGATCCTGCCGGGCGCTTTCTCTACGTTTCTAACCGCGGCCACGATAGCATTGCCTGTTATGCGATCAACCCAGATGGCGCGCTCACGGCGTTGGGACAGCAACCAACCGAACCGATCCCGCGTGCCTTCAATGTCGATCCCACGGGCAACTTTCTCTATGCCAGTGGCCAAGGCAGCGGCAACTTGGCAGCCTATCGTATCGATCAAACCAGTGGCTGGCTGCAATACTTGACCACCTATCCCATCGGCAAACGGCCCATGTGGGTAATGATTTTAGCGCTATAAAGAGGATGCTATGCAAGAACGCTCGCTTCAGGAACTCCAGGAACTCATGCACAGTGGCCTCTACTCGGCGCGCACATTGACGCAGATGTATCTGGCGCGCATTGCGGCATTGGACCAGCGCGGGCCAACCGTCAATGCGGTGATCGAGGTCAACCCCGATGCCCTCACCATTGCCGAAGCGCTGGATGCCGAGCGCCAAGCCACCGGGCCGCGCGGCCCCTTACACGGCATTCCGGTGCTGCTCAAAGATAACATTGACACCGCCGATAAGATGCTAACCACCGCAGGTTCGCTGGCGCTGGCGGGCAACATTGCCGCGCAAGATTCTTTTGTGGCCCAACGTTTGCGTGAAGCCGGCGCGATCATTTTGGGTAAGACGAACATGAGCGAATGGGCCAACTTCCGCTCCAGCCGTTCGTCCAGCGGCTGGAGCAGCCGCGGTGGGCGCACACGCAATCCCTATGCGCTGGATCGTAATCCCTGCGGTTCCAGTTCGGGTTCGGGGGCCGCCGTGGCCGCCAACTTTTGCGCCGTAGCGATTGGCACCGAAACCGATGGCTCGATTGTCTGCCCGGCCACAGTCAATGGCATTGTAGGCATCAAACCGACCGTCGGCTTGGTCGGGCGCTCCGGCATTATTCCGATCTCGCATACGCAGGATACGGCTGGCCCCATGACGCGTACAGTGGCCGATGGGGCGGCCCTCTTGGGCGCGCTGGTCGGCCTGGATCCGCGCGATACAGATACAGGAGAGAGCGCAAGTAAATTTTATACGGACTATACACAATTTCTCGACAAGGATGGCTTGCGCGGCGCACGCATTGGCATTGCGCGCAACTTCTTTGGCTTTCACGAGCGGGTCGATGCGCTCATGGCAGAGGTGATTGCTCTGCTCAAGCGTTGCGGGGCCGAGGTGATCGACAACACCAATCTGGCGACGAGCAAACATCTGCGTGAGCCCGAATGGCAGACGCTGCAATATGAATTCAAAGCGGGGCTCAATGCCTATCTCGCCACCGTTGGCCCCGCTGTAGCCGTGCATTCGCTGGCTGATGCCATTGCCTTCAACGAGCAGCATCGGGATAGGGTCATGCCCTACTTTGGCCAGGAAACCCTGATCGCGTCCCAAGCCAAAGGGCCGTTGAACGAGGAAGCCTACCAGCGCTTCACCGCCGAAAAATTGCGCCTGGCGCGCACCGAAGGCATCGACGCTGTGATGCAGGAACATCGCTTGGACGCGATCATGGCCCCCACCGGCAGCCCCACTTGGGTGACCGACCTGATTATGGGGGATCGCTTCTTGGGTGGCTGTTCGACCGTAGCCGCGGTGGCTGGTTATCCCCATATCACCGTGCCCGCGGGCGCGGTCTATGGTTTGCCCGTCGGCGTTTCATTCTTTGCCGGGGCATGGCAAGAACCGACACTGATCCGCATCGCCTACGCCTTTGAGCAGGCCACCCAGGCGCGCAAGCCGCCACAGTTCTTACCAACAGCCGCTTTGACCCTGGGTCGTATTGCAAGCTAGCGCAATCCTCGCTCTGCGCCGTAAATATACGGTCTGTGTCGTCGCGTAGCTTACCATTCGTTTTTGTAAGATCATCAGGTATACTGTCAGAAGCGTCTTGGTAGTATGATTACCCATCGTGCTCAGTCGAGTGCTACGCTCTACCATTCACGACCGCTATAGGATGGATGACTCAGCTTGAATAGACCACAGCACGTACGCGTGCGCTTCTTCATTGCCTTCGGGAGTCTAATTGTGTATGTACTTGTGTTCCTGGCACTCTACCCATTTGTCGGGAGAGCGGGTGCGGCACTCACGGTTCTGCCCGCCGTAGTTTTCGGGTGGTTCCTGGGGGTGTGCGGCGGCGTGCTCTTCGGTCTCCTCGCCATTCCGCTAAACATACTCCTTTTCTAGCTCGTAGGGAACGCGCAGGCGAGCGAGCGAGCTCCAAACTTGTTGGGCTCCATGGTCAATGGCTTAGTCAGTATAGGGATTGGTTGGGTCAAGGCTCTGAACCAGCAGATTAGAGAACAAGCCGAAGCATTGCAAGCAGAGCGCACGACGGATTCATGCTGAAGCACGCTTAACCCATGAGGCACTCCACGATCCACTCACCAATCTGCCGAACCGCAGGTACTTTCTCAAACGGCTTGAACAAGCCCTCGCATGGAACAAGCGCAATCCCCATGATTTCTGCGCTGTACTGTACATCGACCTTGATCACTTCAAAAAGATCAATGATACCTGGGGGCACGAGGCTGGCGATCAGTTGCTGCTCGCGGTTGCTGCTCGCTTGCGATCAGCGGTACGGAGCAATGATATTGTCGCGCGCATGGGTGGCGATGAATTTGCGATTTTGCTTGAAGCGGCTTCTACCTCAGATAATATGAATGCCATCCTTGATCGGATAATGGACAATGTCATTGTGCCCCACGAAACGAACGGAATCTCGTTCGAAAGCGGTACCAGTATTGGCGTAGTCATGAACGTGCCCGCCTATGATCGAATCGATGATATTTTGCGCGATGCAGACATCGCCATGTACCGTGCCAAGGCCAGCGGCGGCAACCGCATTCAGCTATTTAGTTGTGAGATATTTCCACAATCCGAGAACCGTGCTTCCAGCGAAGTTTTGCAACTGCGCGCCGATCTGAAGTCGTGACCGCTTACCGCGTCAATCGAGTCAAGCAGGGAGAACGGGTACTATGGCAACGTTAATGATTCCAGAAGGTGTACAAAGGTATTTTCCAGCACAAATTGACCCCAGTCAGTTATGGGTGAATTACAATGCGAAAGCAGATTCATTGACGATCTACTTCACAGGCTACTTCACAGGTCAACCAGTACCGAGTATCTGGACAGATGTGGATGCGTATGCGTATATTGGTTTTGCTGCGGAAAATGAAACGTTTGTAACGGGTTTACTGATCGAACACTTTAGCAAGTGGCTGCTTGTTTCGGATCATGACGCTCGGCAGTTACAACCAGCCTGAACCGCAGTTCTGGGATAAAATCAACGCTTCTCTGGCTGAACGCACCTCAACCAAGCTCGCGCGCCACCTCGGCTATAGTTTTTAGACCTTTAGACCGGGTGCATTGCAATTTGAGGGTAAATTGTAACGATTCAGGCACCCCTGCCAACCTGGGGGAGGCACCCAGCGGGTACCCGATCACAGTTCCCGCCCTTAGCCGGGGAGCGCGCCTAGAAGGCTACCGCCCGCTGGGTGTGGGCGGGGTGAATCGTTACGGTAAATTTTAGCACGCGCGCAACCTGTGCCGGGGACGCGCGACAACCACACCGGTTTGACATACGGCACCTCGCGCGTCCCCGTTACACTGCCCTCAAATTGAAATACACCCTTTAGACCGCAAATGCTTGCATTAATTTCTATCCTCTGTCATAATAAAGCTTCGTATCCTCGTCATGAAGCAGAATGTTTGGCGTTATACCTATGATAAACCTCTTGTCGATTCAAGAATATCTACGCAGTACACAAGCGGATGGCTGGTTACTTTATGGCTTTCGCGACCAAAACCCGCTGGCGCTGGCTGTTGCGGGGTTGCATTCGGCGGGCAGCCGCCGCTGGTTTTTATGGATTCCCGTAGAAGGGCGACCGGTCTGGATTGCCCAGGCAATTGAGCGCACCACCTTTCTGGATTTGCCGGCTGAATTGGCTGGCGAACTTCACCTCTACGTCACCTGGCAACAGATGAATGCGCTGCTGACCAAACTCGTGCGTGTCAATGACCAACCGGCCAAGCGTATTCTTATGGAATATAGCCCTGCCAACGCCATTCCCTATGTCAGCCGTGTCGATGCGGGGATCATGGAAGTGGTGATCCAGAGTACGGGCGCAGAAATTGTCAGCAGCGCCGACGCGGTGCAAATGGCGATTGCGCGCATTAGCCCCGAACATTTGGCCAGCCATAAGCGCGCCGCCGAGATTTGTCTGGCGGCAAAAGATCAAGCCTATGGTTGGATCGCCCAGAAGCTGCGCAACAACCAACGCATTACAGAATATGAAGCGCAACAGGTGGTGGTAGACCATTTTGCCACTGCCGGCCTAGAACCGCTACCCTGCATTGTGGCGATCAATGGCAATGCCGCAGATCCCCATTACTTTCCCACTGCCAAGCGTAGCAGCAGTATTGCGGTGGGCGATGTCGTCCTAATCGACCTCTGGAGTCGCGAAAAAGGTGATCCCGACGCGTGTATGGCTGATTCGACCTGGACGGCCTACTGTGGAGCGAAGACACCGCCCAAGGTAACCGAAATTTTTGAGATTGTGCGGCGCGGACGTGATCGCGCGGTGGAATTCATTCAGGAACGCATGCGCGCGGGCGAAGCTGTCCACGGCTACGAAGTCGATGACGCGTGCCGCTCGGTGATCGAAGCGGCGAGCTACAGCCACGGCATTCTACATCGCACGGGTCACAGCCTTGGCCCCACCGGGCACTGGATCGGGGTGAATATTGACAATGTGGAAACCCAAGACCGGCGCAGCCTGCTGCCAGGGCTCATGTTTACAATTGAACCAGGCATCTATCTGCCCGATTTCAATTTTGATGACAGTCCCAAAGCCAAGGGCCTTGGCATCCGCACCGAGATCAACTGCTTTGTCCATGCTGATCGAGTTGAAGTGACAACGCTGCCTCTGCAGACCGCGGTCAAAGCGTTGTTGGCCTAATACATCTACACAAGTTTCTACCATGTTGTAGTACTAAGGAGCAATAGATGCGAAAAAGTTGGATTTTATCAACGATATTGATTATTACCACGCTTGTGCTCACGGCCTGTCCGGCGGCTGTGCCACAGACGGGTAGTGACGCTGCGGCAACCGCTCCGGCGGCGACAGAAGATACTGGCGGCGGCACGTTGATTGTTGGCCGCGGCGGTGACTCGGTGGGGCTAGACAGTGGCACCGTCACCGATGGCGAATCGGCCCGCGTGATCGGGACGATTGTCGATGGCTTGGTCGCTTTGGCTGGCACCTCTACCGAGCCAATTCCGTGGTTGGCCGAATCGTGGGAAACCACAGATAGCCAGAATTGGATCTTCCACCTGCGCCAGGGTGTCACCTTCCATGATGGTACCCCCTTTAACGCCGAAGCCGTAAAGTGGAACATAGATCGCTGGCGCGATCCCGAAAATGAGTGGCGCTTTGGACGCACGTTCGAGTACTATGATATTGAATTTGGTGTCGATCTGGCGATTGAAGAAGTCAATCTGATTGACGAATACACGGTCGAACTCAAGTTGGCTGCGCCCAGTGGTGTGTTGCTCTCCAAATTGGCTATGCACTTCGTCTTTGGCATGAACAGCCCGACGGCTGTGCAAGAGCAGGGTGACACTTATGGCACCCCCGCCGGCACCGCCGTGGGTACGGGTCGCTTTAAGTTTGTGGAATGGGTGCCGGATGATCACATCACCGTCGAGCGCAATGCGGATTGGTGGGGCGATGTGCCGGAGCTCGATCGCATTATCTTCCGCTCAATTCCCGACAACTCGGCTCGTTTTGCCGAACTGCAAGCTGGCACAATTCACCAGGCTGATCTCGCACAAACCGATTTGCCAGTTGCTGCCGAAGATCCGAACCTGGTGCTGCATAACAAACCATCGACCAGCACAGGCTATATCTCCTTCCAGCAATGCACCGAACCCTTTGATAAGCTGGAAGTACGTCAGGCGATTGCCCATGCCGTCAACTGGGCCGCGTTGATTCCGGCTTTCTATGGCGACTATGGTCAACTGGCTGGTTCTTTCCAACCGCCTGCCATCATGGGCTCCAATCCCGATGTGCTGCCATTTGAATACAACCCAGAGAAGGCCAAAGAACTGTTGGCCGCGGCTGGTCTGCCCGATGGCTTTGAAACCGATTTCTGGTATATTCCAGTCATTCGCGGCTACTTCCCCGATTCCAAGGCGATTGGCGAAGCAATTGCCGTCGATCTAGCCAAAGTCGGCATCCGGGTTACCCTCCAAACCGAAGATTGGGGCGCCTATCTAGATGATCGCCTCCAGGGCAAGTTCCCCATGTGGATGTTGGGTTGGGGCTCTGACAACGGTGATCCAGATAATTATATCGGCTATCACTTTGCCCATCCCGTGGGTGAACCCAAGCCAGAAGATTGCTATGCCAACGATGAATTGGCGCAACTCTTGACCGATGGCCGCATTGAAGCCGACCCAGCCGCGCGCGAGAAGATTTACCAACAGGCTGAGGTTCTCGTTCACGCAGATGTCGCACGTATTCCTGTGGTGTGGGCAACCATCCCCACGGTCTTCCGCAAGGAAGTGCAAGGCTACGAACCCGTGGTCTTCCGCGATTGGTACGAATATCTGTCGATTGGCGAGTAGTTGGTCGTAGACTGTTGCCGAAATTATGCAGGATTAGGCTGCGGTTGTAGGTCACGTTTGATATGTGACAGGCTCGTTCAACGCCAACCATCTGGTTTTTCATCAGATCAGTATCGTCGAGCAAGGCTTTGCCAGGGCGATGTTCAGGTCTTGGGTGGATTGTCACGTTGCAAAGGTGACCTACGTTATACCAGCATGATTTCGATTACAGTGTACTATACTCAAAACAGCATGAAAACCGGAGTTTGATGTAGCAATGATCAGCGTGCCGGGGAGTGCCCAGGAAAAGTTCTCAGTACAGATCTACAGTTGGGCAGTCCCCGGCACGCTAT
>DAOTTR010000467.1:0-12408 GCA_034437715.1 Caldilineaceae bacterium | reverse complement strand
GCCCCTTCTTCGACGATGATCAAGGTGCGCTCGAATTGGCCCATGTTTTCCGCGTTGATGCGGAAGTAGGCTTGCAGCGGAATGTCCACATTGACGCCCTTGGGCACATAGACAAAGCTGCCACCGCTCCACACTGCGCTATTCAACGCCGCGAATTTGTTATCCGCTGCGGGAATGATCGTGGCGAAATATTCGCGCACCAGATCTTCATGCTCGCGCAGGCCGGTATCCATGTCCAGGAAGATAACGCCGATTTTTGACCATTCTTCGCGCAGGCTGTGGTAGACCACTTCCGAATCGTATTGGGCACCGACGCCGGCTAGGAATTTGCGTTCGGCTTCGGGAATACCCAGGCGTTCAAAGGTATTCTTAATGCTCTCGGGCACATCATCCCAGCTCTTCTCTGCGCCAGAGGAAGGCTTGAGATAGTAGAAAATATCTTCAAAGTCAATGCCGCTCAGATCAGCACCCCAGTTGGGCATGGGCTTCGAATAGAAAATATCGAGCGCTTCGTGGCGGAACTGGCGCATCCAGTCCGGCTCATTTTTATGATCGGAGATCTGGTCAATCACCCCGTGGTTCAGACCCTTGGCCGATTTAAAAACGGCATCTTCCTTGTCGTGGAAGCCGTATTGATAATCCTGTTTTACTTCGCTCAGGTAGCTTTGATCAGTTTGTGTTGCCATGTTTCACTTCCTTATCTGCAATCAATCACAAGAACTTTTTAGGCCGTAACCAGTTCTGCTGTACCAAACTCTTCCTCAACCCAACCATAGCCTTTTTCTTCCAGTTGGTGGGCGAATTCGATGCCGCCGGTCTTTACAATCCGACCGCCGTAGAAAATGCTAACATAATCAGGCTTGACATAGTTCAGCAAGCGCTGATAGTGGGTAATCATCAGAAAGCCGCGCTCGGCGGTCGCCAGTTTATTAATACCATCCGACACCACACGTAGCGCATCAATGTCCAGCCCAGAATCAGATTCGTCTAGAATCGCAAATTTAGGTTCCAGCATCGCCATTTGCAGCACTTCGGTGCGCTTCTTCTCGCCGCCTGAAAAGCCATCATTCAAATAACGGCGGGCAAAGCTGGAATCAACATTGTATTCTTTCATCTTGTCATTTAATTCACGGCGAAATTCGCGCATAGGCATTAAATTGCTGCCAATCATGCCGGTGCTGCTGCTTTTGCTATCGGCGGCAGTTTTTTCGGTGTAGCCACGCACATTCGAAACAGCCGTGCGCAAGAAATTGGCAACGCTGACACCAGGAACGGCCACGGGATATTGAAAAGCCAGAAAAATCCCTGCCTTGGTGCGCTCATCAGCTTCCATGTCCAGCAGGCTTTGGCCATCAATCAAAATATCACCTTGGGTGATCGTGTAATGGGGATGGCCAGCAATTACATAGGCCAAGGTAGACTTGCCAGAGCCATTCGGGCCCATGAGCGCATGAATTTCACCGCTGCGCAGGGTTAAATTGACCCCTTTTAAAATTTCTGTATCTGCCACCGTCGCGTGGAGATTACGAATTTCTAGAACACTCATTGTGATACTCCTCGTTCACTATCTACGGCGATACTTTCGAGTAGCCGCATTTTATGCTATCAATTTATCTGAATCATTCCGGCCATGTGCGAAAATTCACAATCATTGCCAACCACTACTATACCGAGTACCGACCGGTTATTCTGTAACATTGAAACCGATATGTAGTACCGACTAGGATACCGCCGGCGTTGCCACAACTTGTTTCGGTGGCAAACTCACTTCAAAGGCACAACTCTGATAGCCATCCATCATACAATTGGATAGATTCACTTCTGACCCAAGCACCTGCTGCAACATGGCTTTATCCATCTCGCAGATCTCACGATGCTCTTGCGCCAATTCGTGATAGGGGCAATTATAGGTGTGGAGAATAATCGTATTCTCATCGGTGGTTTCAACATCGGTTAATACGCCCCGTACATGCAGCGCATCTGCCAATTCGCCAACCCGCTCCTGCAAAATCGTAGAACGCACCGACGGGGCGTAGCGACTTGCTAGGCGATTGCTGACGCGAGCCAGCAATAAAGCGGCTTGCTCCTTACCCTCTAGGGCAAAGACCTCTTCCAAGAGCGTCATCGCCAGATCATCACAGTGGCAAGCAAAAACTTCTTGCACTTTTTCGGTAATGGTGTATGTGTGATGCGGACGCCCAACCCCCATATGCACGGCTTTGCGTTCAATATAGCCTTCTACTTGCAAGGTATTGAGATGTTGGCGCACAGCTGTGGTTGTGATCCCCAAGAGCTGTTCTAAATCTTTAATGGTAGCGGACCCATTACGCTTCATATATTCCAAAATTTGCCAGGTCGCGGTATCGCGCTTTTGGTATGTGCCGAGTGACATGGAGTTCCTTTTATTACGGTTCACTGACGTATAAAATCTGCTACACAAAGGATTATACCATCTAGAAACAATTTTGTCAAATAAAAATGTTTTAATAGCGGATACTATGTAAAGCGGGTGTAATTGTAACGATTCAGGCCAATCGCATTCACCACCGGGCACCCAGAGGGTTCCCGCGCCATCCCTGGCGGCCAGTGACGCAGGCCACCAGGATCGGGAGCCCCCTGGGCGCGTTCCCGGCTGAATCGTTACGTGTAATTCACTTGGGGATAAATTTTAGAACTGGCGAGCGAGGATTTTCTACCCTGAGTTCAATTTGAAAAGCGGCGTTGCGCCATAGCGTGCCGGGGACTGACCAGAAAAAGTTCGCAGTGCAGATCTACGCTTGGTCAGTCCCCGGCACGCGCATCATGGTTGCATCAAACGCCGGTTTTCATGCTGATTTGAGTATAGCGCGATGTTTAGGCTTTGGGCTGACTGTCACGTTACAAACGTGACCTACATTTCATTAGCATTGTTCCCTAATTGCGCCTATGTCGCAACAACGCCGGTGGGCAACCACTGCTGGAGCAAGCTTTGCAACTGTTTTGCCCCAATCGGTTTACCGATATAGGCACTGGCACCAGCGGCCAGATATGGCTTGTCGCTGCCCGGCCACAGCAAAGCGGACATGGCGATTACGGGGACATCTTGTAGATAGACATTACTGCGGAGGGTCGCAAGCATGGCTTTGTCATCCAGGGGCAGCAACTGCATGTCGAGCAAGAGCAGCGCTGGCCGCAACATGGCTGCTTTTTCCATGGCTTCTGCGCCATCCTTTACGACCATAGCCCGAACGCCCTGCGCCAACAACTGTTGCGTAAGGCCTGTTGTCACAAGCTCATGATCATCCGCGATCAAGGCAAGCGGCGGATCGGCCCCAAGTGGTGCAGCAGGAAGAGAAGATGACACCCCAGCCTTGCCAGTCGTCATGGATGCAACGCCGACGGTGGGCACGCGCCAAGGCAAGGCGACGGTAAAACGGCTGCCCTGATTGACTTCACTTTCCACCGTAACACTACCACCTTGCATCTCGACCATGCGATAGACGAGTACCAAGCCTAAGCCGCTGCCAGCATATTCGCGGGTAAGGCCACTGTCCAACTGGACAAAGGGTTTGAAAAGACGCTGAAAATCTTTGGGGGCAATGCCAATTCCGGTATCCCACACAGAAAAGTAGACAATTTTGTTCTCGACATCCCCGCGCACATCAATGCCAATTGCACCTTCGGTTGGCGTGAATTTAATCGCATTATCGAGCAGATTCACCAGGATCTGTTTTAGACGCCGATCATCGGTTTCAATCAGCTTCACCGCCGCATCAAAGTGCAGCGCCACAGTAAGCTTCTTTTCTTCCGCTTTTTGCTTGATCAACATCAGGCTCGCCTGACAAATGGCATCAACCGCGGCGGGCCCTAGATCGAGCGTAAACTGGCCGGCTTCAATTTTGGCAACATCCAAAATATCCGTAATGACCGCCAGCAGATGGCGACCACTATGATGAATATTGCGCAGAGCATCTTGTTGTGGCTCGTTGAGCGGTCCGTAAATGTTTTCCTGTAACGATTCGGTTAAGCCGAGAATCGCATTGAGGGGCGTGCGTAATTCATGACTTACACTGGCCAGAAATTCATTTTTTACGCGCGCGGCCTGGGCCAATTGGATATTCGCCGTATGTAATTCCTGAACCCGTTGCTCCACCTCGGCATAGAGCGAACGATAGCGCACTTCCGATTGACGTAGTGCCTCCTCGATCTTCTGTTCGGCAGTCAGCGTAATATGAAGTTGTTGGGCGCGCTGCGCATCTTGCAGGCGTAGCAGTGTCACACGGCGCAAGGTACGCTTGCGCGCCAGGTGGGCGGTGGTCGCCAGTACCGAGGCCGATAGCAGGCCAAAGGTAAAATGGATCCAAATGGCGCGCTCGGCTTCAAGTGTAAAAATGGCGACACCCCAACAAAGATAGAGCGCCAGCAACATCAGCACAAACCAAGACGAGGAAAGAAAAAAGAAGCCAAGGCCCACAACCAGCAGCAGCAAATTTGTGCTTTGCAGAACATCGCCGGTGAGGAAGAGATGCAAAATGCTGTTCAACCCGATCAAACCAGTCAGCAGCGCTGCAGCAGCATGAGCCCATTCACCCGTGGCAGGTTTGCGCTTCCACTTCGTATGCAAGGCGAGCATAGTGGCAGATGTACCAAAAGCGGTCAGGCTCATGATCCACTGAATGGCTGGCGGTAGGGTGAAGAGGTGCGCAAAGCCAAAAATCAGGTAGAGCCATGTCAAGCTAAAGGCCAGGGGTGGCAAAGCCTCGCCCACCCACAAGCTAAAGCTGCTGCGCATAGCGATCTGCACCTCATCCGGCACAGCACGCGCCACGCGCTGATCTGTTGTATAATCAACAATATGATTAAGTGAAGTGATGGCTGGTTTAGCTGCACTACTTTCCAATAGATTCATCCCGGTTATTTTGCGACAATCGATTATTTTATCGTGGCTTGATCAGCTTCTACAAACCATCTCGCCTAAAATTAACGCGTAGTACGTAGGGCAACTTCCCAAAAAATTTATTATTCGTCGCTATACTAGAACGATTGCAGAGCGCCTATAAAATACAGAGTAAGGAGCAAAGCGTATGACCGTTCAACTGCCCACGCCAGCCCGCACCAACAGCGCCAATTTTCTCAAAAAACAGAGCCTAAAGCTAATTGCCGCACTCTTTTGGGTTGCGCTGGTTGGCAGCTATGCGTGGTATTACCGCAGCAATGGGTTGACAACCACGACAGCCACGGCACAAATTGTCCAGTTGCTCGATTCACGGTGGGGCCCCAGCCTGTATATCTTGATCTATGCGGTGCGGCCACTCCTCTTTTTCTCGGCCACAGTTTTGACGATTGCCAGTGGGGCAGTCTTTGGGGCTGGATCGATCTTCAATTTGGCCCTGGCAGTGATTTACACGATGATTGGCAGCAATCTATCGGCGAGCGTGGCCTACGCGATTGGCCGTTTGTTTGGTAACGGGCTGATTCAGGAAAATGGTACCGAAAGCAACAACCTTGTCCAGCGCTATGTCGATCGCATGCGCCAGAACAGCTTTGAAACGGTGTTGATTATGCGCTTCATATTTTTGCCCTATGATCTGGTCAATTATCTGGCTGGCATTCTACGCATCAATTGGCGAGCCTTTATGCTAGCTACCATTCTTGGCTCTATTCCTGGGACCATTGCCTTTGTCTCTTTCGGCGCGTCGATCGATCTAAAACAGTTGGCAATGGGAGAACGACCGACATTCAATCCGTGGGTGATTCTCTTTGCGATCACCATTCTTGTGCTTAGCATTGCCATCTCGCGCTATGTGAAACGCCGTGAAACCATGCAAATTCAATCAATCAAGCCCCAATAAAATCAAGCCCCAATAAAATCAAGCCAAAGAAAAGAGTCGCTATGAACACAATTGCACCTAATACGCGGACGCCGGCGGCGGAAAATTCGTATATCGCGCAACGCTTAGCCAATGTACATCCGGCAGATTGGGTCAATCCGCAACCCGCTGGCGTCTACAATCTGGTGGTCATTGGTGGCGGCTCGGCTGGTTTGGTGACCGCCATTGTGACAGCTGGCCTAGGCGGCAAGGTGGCGCTGATCGAAAAACATCTGATGGGTGGTGATTGTCTTAATGTGGGCTGTGTGCCCTCCAAAGCAATTCTACGCTCGGCCAAAGCCGTGAGCGAAATCCGTGCGGCTGCCGCCTATGGCGTTGAAACCACGGAACCGCAAGTTCACTTCGATCAGGTGATGGAACGTATTCGGCGCATTCAAGCGGATATCAGTCCGGTCGATTCAGTCTGGCGCTATCGCAAAGAAGGCGTCGATGTGTTTTTGGGCGAAGGCCAGTTCACCGGTACCGAGACGATTGAAGTCGCGGGTCAAATCTTGAAATTTAAAAAAGCCGTCATCGCCACGGGTTCACGCCCAGCCCATCCCGCCATTCCTGGTTTGGCAGAAGCGGGCTTTTTGACCAACGAAACCGTGTGGAATCTGACGGAGCAACCCAAACGATTGGCGATCATCGGCGGCGGGCCGATTGGGTGCGAATTGGCCCAAGCCTTTCAACGCCTGGGTACGAAGGTGGTACTCTTCCACAATGCCGACCATCTCTTGAATCGTGAAGATACGGACGCCGCCGCCATTGTCCAGGAGACATTTTTGCGCGAAGGCATCCAGATCATACTCAGCAGCAACGTAACACAAGTCAACATGATCGATGGCGAAAAGCGATTGCGCTATGAATCTGACCAGGAATCCACCCAGGAATCCACCCGTAAGCAAGACACCGTGGTTGTCGATGAAATCTTGGTGGCCACAGGGCGCCGACCCAACATTGAAGGGATGGGGCTAGCAACCGCTGGGGTGGAGACAGATGCGCGGCGCGGCATCCTGGTCAACGAGTATATGCAAAGCACCAATCCGCGCATCTATGCAGCCGGCGATGTTGCCATGGACTATAAATTTACCCATGCCGCCGCGGCCGCGGCCAAGATCGTGGTCCAGAATGCACTTTTCTATGGGCGTAAAAAGATCACAGATTTGACGATGCCTTGGTGTACCTATACCGATCCAGAAATCGCACATGTGGGCCTTTATGCACATGAGGCGGCACAAAAAGGCATGGCGATTGACACCTATACCGTGCATTTTGCCGAAAACGACCGCGCCGTTGCCGACGGGGAAACCGAAGGTTTTGTTAAAGTACATACCAAGAAGAATCGTGATGAGATTCTGGGTGCCACCATCGTCGCGCGCCATGCCGGTGACATGATCAACGAAATCACACTGGCAATGGTGGCCGGCATCGGCTTAAAAACGATTGGCGACGTGATCCATCCCTACCCAACCAAGGCCGAAGCCATTGCCCGCGTCGCCGGCCTCTATACGCGCACACGGCTGACTCCCACTGCCCAGGCGCTTGCCAAAGGGTGGATGCGGTGGCAGCGACGATGACCCTTTCTGCTAACTCACTGCACTACTTTCACTGCGTTAATCTGCAAATCAACTATGCTGATCGATCTCTTCTTAGCTGAAAAACCATAAACAAAAACAGCCCCATTGCCAGCACTAACTCTAGGATCTCATTGTACTCGGCTAGCGCAAATTCCCAATGGGCCGGTGCCTCGAAGAGATTGCGATAGAATTTCCAGAAGAACATCAGGCCGAAATAGGGAATCAGCACGCGATGGGGAACAATCGCAGCCCATAGTTCACGCAATCCGGGCAAATCGCGCCAACGACCGATGATGAGCGGCAGCAGCAGGCCATATGCGCCGACCAGCATCTGCACCCATTTGAAAGCTGTTTTGAAACCAGAAATATTGTGGATATTGGTTTCATTTTGCGTGTTGATCTCAGCCATCATACCTGTCGTTTCCCAACCAAAAATGCGCTGCCCCCAACTAATTTCTTCGCCAATCAGAAAAACCAGCCCAATACACAAAAAGAGGTAAAGGAAGGTAATCAATTTATAGCCAGCTTGCCAATAGCGGCGCGCGACCAGTAGCCCCAATAGAAAGGTAAGCCCAAAGAGAACTACTTGGATATTTTCAGCCAAGCCATCTTCACCGGCGACCCACAGATAGGTCGCTTTGCCCATCAGTGCAGAGAGCACGCCGATCAGTATCACAACAAAGGGAGCAACAAGTAATAATACTATCGCGATGAATGGTAGTTTCCAGGCTCTAGCACTTGCCTGAATAAAGTTTGTGATCATACCAGGGGATGCCCCTTGTTTTCGAGCATGTGGCTGATTCGCAATCGAAAAATCTTGGGAAGCCATACTGTTTTTCTCCTTTTGGAATGCATTGGCTGCAAATTATGCATCATAACGATGCACGACAGCAATGGCACAACCCTTTACCGATACCAATCGATTGCTTTTCCCTGTAAAGCGGCTGATTTGAAATCGTTTAGACACTATGTGAACAAACCATACAAAAATTACCCATTCTTTCTATAACGTTTAGCGCAATTTGGTTATTTGTACGGGCATGGGCTGGGAACGGAGTATATTATATAGAATGATATCACATTAAATACTATTATTTTCTTACCGAACGCTTACATATTTAAGGAATTCTGCGACTTTTATGCGACGAACATTGATACTTTTGACGCTTGCACCATTCCTTTCGGGAAAACGATTAATTGGCTATGTCAGACATGGGGTAAAACAAAAAAGCCAGCGCCTCTCTGCGCTAGCTCTTATAGCATCCTCACGATGCTTACTGTATGACGTTACTGATGAAAGTAATGCGTTTGGGAGAGGGTTGATGCGAGTAACCACCTTGGGTGGCATTATAGGGGTAGAAACGAAAGTCAATTACCCGCTAGCGCACCAAGCTATCACCCCGAAATGCGCTAGGCAGTAGCTCAGCCACCGTTGTCGTGCGGAAATTGCCGGCGGTGTCGGCGATATAGACAATCATTGTTGGGCCCAATTCTGCCATCACTTGGCGGCAAATGCCACAAGGTGTGCCACCATTCTGGGTCGCAACGGCAATCGCGACAAAATCCTGATAGCCCTGTGCTACGGCAGCCGTCAGCGCAACCCGTTCCGCGCAAATTGTCGCCGGATAGGATGCGTTCTCCACATTACAGCCAATCAGAATGTTGCCATCACTGGTCAAAACAGCCGCCCCAACTTGATAGTTGCTATAGGGAGCATAGGCGCGCTGCCGTGCTTCAATCGCATGACGCACCAAGTCCACTGCGGATTCTGTTGGTTGCATGCCCTAATCCCCCATTGCCCGTATGTTGATCAGGGTGTCAGCGTTTGGCATAGGCGGGTTCTGTTTTGCAGTGGTAGGATGCGGAACAGGTTCCTCTGTGGTCGGCACGGTTACGCGCTCGATCCGCACCTGTTCAATGCGCCGCCCATCGAGGGCAAGCACAGTAAAGCGCCATCCTTCATATTCTACACTTTCGCCCTGCTCTGGCACATGCTCCATTAAGCTGAATAGGAGTCCGCCCAACGTATCGGCCTCATCATTGTCTAGGGCAATGTCTAGTAATTTGGATAACGAATAGACATCCAAGCGCGAATTTAAGAGATAGACATCCGGGCTGATCACCTGGACATAGGTGTCTTCCACATCATATTCATCCTGAATATCTCCCATAATTTCTTCGATAATATCTTCAATCGTTACCAGACCGGCTGTGCCGCCATATTCATCGATCACCGTGGCAATATGGACACGCTGCTTTTGCATCTCTTGAAAGAGCACATCGACCTTTTTACTCACCGGGACAAAATAGGGTGGCCGCAGCAATTCACGAATCGGCACATCGATCACTTGATCGCGGAAACAGCGCAGGATATCTTTAGCATAGAGAATACCGATAATATGATCGATATGATCTTCATAGACCGGAATTCGACTATGACCGGCAGAAATAATCGTGTTGAGTGCTTCTTGAAAGGAAGTTTCTACATCAATGGCCACCATATCAATGCGCGGCACCATAACTTCACGCGCCACTGTCTCATTCATTTCGAGAATGCTTTCGATCATTTCGCGTTCATTCTCTTCAATTTCTTCCGCGCCTTCGGTCGTGTGCATCAACACGCGCAAAGCCTCATCCGTCAAGCCGTTACCATCTTCATTACGGGTTTGCTCGCGCTGATTTACTTGAGCGGTAATATGGTAGATCGGCGATACCAATGGTCGAAGAAGAAATTGTAAGCCTTTGACGAGCGGGGCAAATTGAAAAATCAATGGATCCGCATAACGCATTGCCAGAATACGCCAAGTAGGTTGCAGCAGCGCCAGTAATAGCCAGCTACAAAAGATCCCGACAAGTACCTCCGGTGATAGATCCTGCAGTGCTAACCAAGTGCTTGCCACACCCACGGACAAGAGGCTCGCATTTTTTAACAAACCCAACGTAATAAAAAGCACCAAGCTATTATTGAGTAGTTCATCAAGCACGCGGGCCGAAGATTGACCCTGTTCAATTTTCTGCCGAATGTCACTCCGGCTCGCGACGGTAAACATAATCTCAAGCGCAGTTGCCAAGCCAACTAACAGCAGAGAGAGACCGAATATCAACCAC
This sequence comes from Caldilineaceae bacterium, assembly GCA_034437715.1. Classification (GTDB taxonomy): domain Bacteria; phylum Chloroflexota; class Anaerolineae; order Caldilineales; family Caldilineaceae; genus JAHBVH01. Next base: position 1,871 of record DAOTTR010000467.1, on the reverse strand, counting down.
GGCAACGGGTCAGGATCCACAAGTTACTCCTTGAATTATCATTACTCATTTTCTGGTATTTTTGAAACAGAATGAACGACATGCGGTGCACGCGCCGGTACACCATAGACCAACGCACCGGCCGGCACATCTTTCGTCACGACAGCACCCGCGCCCGTTGTGGCACCGGCACCAATGGTGACTGGAGCCACCAGGAGGGTGTCGCTGCCAATGAAGGCACCTTGGCCAATCTGCGTTTTATGTTTGTGTGCGCCATCATAATTACAGGTAATCGTGCCAGCACCAATATTGACATTGCCTTCAACATGCGCATCCCCAAGATAGCTAAAATGCCCCATTTTGGTACCTGGCCCAAGATAACTATTCTTCACTTCGCCAAAATTGCCCATATGGACACCCTCCGCCAGGTGGGCACCTTTGCGCAGGTGACCAAAGGGACCAATCTCGCTATGCGCATCCATGCGCGCTTGTTCCAGCACCGAATAGATGACACGACAATAGTCGCCAAGCACACAATCAACAATCTGGGCATGGGGGCCGATCTGAGCATGTTGACCAATCTGCGTAGAACCTTGCAACAGTGTCCCCGGCAAAATGGTGGTATCAGTCCCAATCGTGACCGTATCCTCGATATACGTTGTACCAGGATCAACAATAGTGACACCAGCCAACATATGCTTTTCTAAAATACGTTGGCGCATCACCGCCGTTGCGTTGGCCAAATGGACACGTGTATTAATACCATCGACATCTTCTAGCGGGGCAAACATGGTTGCGACATGACGACCTTGGGCAACCGCGATGCCAACCATATCGGTCAAATAATATTCACCCTTGGCACTGATCGGAATTTTCGCCAGATTTTCCCATAACCACGCGCCATCAAAACAGTAAATGCCTGGATTCAACTCCCGAATTGCTTTTTGCGCCGGCGTACAATCCGCTTCCTCAACAATGCCCTGAATGTCGCCCTGTTCATTGCGGATGATGCGACCAAAGCCCTGCGCGTCATCACGCGCTAGTGTTAGCATCGCAATTGCGGGCATTGCTTGTTCACTTGCGTGTAACTGAAGAAACAGATCAAGCAACTTTTGCAGTGTATCACTGCGCAATAACGGCATGTCGCCATACGTCACCAAAACGACATCCGCCTGATCACGTAGTAACGTGGCTGCCTGCATAACGGCATGGCCTGTTCCCAACATCTCAGGTTGCACAGCATAGCGAACTTGATCCCCAAGCAACTGTTCAATCAATTCACGACGATGTCCCACCACAACGACTGGTGGCAATTGACTCACCGCTTGGGCAGTCTTGGCCGCCCACTCAATCATTGGACGCCCCATTACCGGATGCAGCATTTTTGGCAGATCAGATTTCATCCGGGTACCATAGCCAGCTGCTAATACAACCGTTGATACTTTCACAGTACCTCACATGTTATCACTATATACAATAAAACTGGATTAACAAAATAAAAAAAGTGTCTTTGTTACCAAAACAGAAAAACCAGACGCGTTCAAATAAGATGAACGGCCTGGTCTTTAGAGGACAATATTTGATTCCAACGAATTGGTTTATCCCGGCAAGCAGACATGTAATACATCTGCAACAAGGGTTTTTAACAACCATTTTCATTTAGTGGCTGACATTGGCGCACACCATTTATCATCTGTGTGATCTGCGATGTCATAGCGTGCATTTTATTTCCTATCAACGGTAATCGTATATAGGAAAACAAAAAAAGGTAAAGGGGGGGTAGTGAGGTGGGAGTTGGCAATGACCTACTCTCGCATGCAGCGACCCGCATACTACCATCGGTGCTGGTGGGCTTAACTGCCGGGTTCGAGATGGGACCGGGTGGACCCCCA
>DAOTTR010000466.1:0-5772 GCA_034437715.1 Caldilineaceae bacterium | reverse complement strand
GTTGGTGAAATAACGATGCTGCGCAAAGTGAGTCACCAATTGTATACCAGCCTGCGCCAACAAGGATTGCACCTAATGGATTGGGGACGATTATTGGTTCGGTTGTGTTAGGCTAATCCAAAAAAATAAGTAGCCGTAGGGGCACGCGATGTGGCGGGAGAAATCTTCGGTTGTGCCGTGACTTTCATCCGCCACACCGCGTGCCCCCTACCGCGCGCGCGTACCGTTTATTTTTTGGAGTGGCCTTAGGTTTTGTAAACCGCCTTCCTGGATGGTTGAACAGACCTATCGTAAAAGCCGATGATTTGCCGTGTCCTATTAATCGCGCTATACTGGTTTGCATAGAGAAAATTTTTGAAGACATGAGGAGTGGAACCTTGTCTACCCGTCCCGATATTATCCTACTGGTGCTTGACACGCAGCGTGTTGATCGCCTATCCTGCTATGGCTATAACCAAGCGACATCGCCCAATCTAGACGCTTTTGCGGCAGATGCCACGCGCTTTAGCCATGCCTTTTCGCCGGCGCAATGGACTGTGCCGTCCCATACGTCGCTTTTTACTGGGCTGTATCCATCTGTGCATGGTACACAGCAATCCTTTTCCGTGGTGCCCGAAAGCTTGCCGACCCTGGCCGAGCGACTGGGCGCAGATGGCTACTACACCGCCGCCTTCTGCAACAACCCCTTGGTTGGCGTCATCGATAATGGGTTGCGGCGCGGCTTCTATAGTTTTCTCAACTATAGCGGTTGGCTCACCTCACGCCCCAACCAAGCCGGCCGACCACCGACGCTCTTTGGCAAATATCGCCAATTCTTTAAACGCCGGCTCAGTGGGATTTTGCACCGCATGCAAGATTCGTTTGCCCGCTCGGATGCGTTGCTAGATTTTGCCTTTACGCCGCTCATGGTGCCTTTCTGGCAGACGGCCCTCAGCTTCAAGGGCAATACCGCCAAGTCATTGAACGATGCCGCCAAGATGTTGATCAATCGCAAAGAAACATTGCCCGATCAACCAATTTTTTCGTTTATCAATTTGATGGGCACGCACATGCCCTTCAACCCACCACGCCAATATATCGAACGTTTTGCACCTCATGTGTTGCAAGACAAGAGCGCCCAGCGCTATCTACAGCGCTTTAATGGCGATGTCTTTGGCTGGTTGGCCCCGCTCAGTGGTCCCCTGGAAAATGAGCACAAAACCTTGTTGGACGGCATGTATAATGCCGAAGTCGCCGCCCAAGATGAACAGCTTGGCCTCTTTTTTGACAAGCTGCGCAGCAGTGGCCAGCTCGATCGCACGCTGGTGATGATCGTGGCCGATCATGGCGAGCATCTGGGCGAAAAGCATCTGCTGGGGCACACGGTCTCGCTCTATAATGTGTTGACCCATGTACCGCTGATCGTGCGCGATCCTAGCGGCGCGCTGCCCACCGGCCAGGTGATCGAGCAAAATGTCTCGACGCGCCGCGTCTTCCAGACCGCGCTCAACGCCGCGGGTCTGGCGACCGATAGTGAACAGGCGTATGCGTTGCATCGATTGGGCGAAAATGACCCCGATCAAGGCACGGTCTTTGCCGAAGCACAGACACCACAAAATGTGCTCAATCTGATGACCAAGCACAAGCCCGAATTGGTGCGCAATCACCGCGTCGATCAAAAACGGCGTGCGGTCTGGCGCGGCCAATACAAACTGATCCAGACTGGGCCGGATCAAGTCGAGTTGTATGATTTCATTGCCGATCCAACGGAAACAACCAATCTGGCCGATGCCCAACCGGCATTGGTGCGCGATCTGCGCGATACGTTGCGCGCCTTTGAACGCGATGCCGAAAAGGCCGCCGTGATGTCGGACAAAGTGGTCAATCAAGATGATCCCCAACTGCGCAGCCGCCTACGCGCGCTGGGCTATTTAGAATAATTCTTCTACGTCATATAAGCACGGGTGTATGCCTTACGGGTATACACCCCACAAGCACACGGAGTACGCATGTATCCACCGGTTGGACCGATTATTTTTCAAATAGGGCCACTTGCCTTGCGTTGGTATGGCATTTTGTTGGTCACAGGCATGATCCTGGCCGCTTGGGTGGCCAGCCGCTATGTAACGCGCCACGGCGAAGATGGCGAAAAGGTCTGGGATATGTTGGTCTGGGTGTTGATCCCTGGCCTGATTGGGGCGCGGCTCTACTATGTTTTTATTCAGTCACCGCGCGGGGAAGACGGGTTCAATCACTTTTTAGAGAACCCGATCTCGATCCTACAGATCTGGACAGGGGGCATCCATATTTATGGGGCCTTCATTTTGGGTGGACTGGCGCTGATTCTCTTTGCGCGCTGGAACAAGCTTAATTTGCCCGTCTATTTGGATGGGTTGGGGCTAGGGATTCCGCTGGGGCAGGCGATTGGGCGGTGGGCCAACTTTATCAATCAAGAACTTTATGGCCCACCCACGACCTTGCCTTGGGGCTTGCGCATTGATGAATTTCATCGCATTGCACCCTATAATGATTTAATCAACTTTTCTGAAGACGTACGCTTTCATCCCCTCTTTCTCTATGAATCGGTCTGGAACTTTATTGGCTTCGGCTTGATTCTCTGGCTCTCACGCCGCTTTGCCGACAAATTGCGCCCCGGCGATCTCTTTTTGTGCTACATCATCTGGTATCCACTGGGTCGCTTTTTTATCGAATTCATCCGCACCGATTCGTGGTTCTTTGCCGGCACGCCGTTTAACATGGTGCATGTGATCTCAGCCGTTGTGATCGTTGCCGCCGCGCTGGCACTTGTGTTGCGTCACCGCAATTATCACCCAGAGGCGGCGCAGGCGTAGAGACGCAAAATTTTGCGTCTCTACAAAACCCGATTCCGATAGAGGGTGGGATCAATCACGGTTGCCATCTTGGCGACGTCTAGTCCACCGCCTAGAAATTGGTTGATTTGCGCCGCGTGGGTTTCTGGTTCGTTGAGCAAGTCACTGTAATGTACATAGTACAGAGCGAAATTGGGTTGTTGTGCCAACCACTGGCGCGTTTCTTGCAAATGTTGCGCAAAGAGGCGCGTCATCTCGGCATCATCTAGATCATCCACTACTTCGTTCGCTTGCTCTGGCTGGCCCTGGGGTTGGGCCTGTTGGCGGCGCACCAACATTTGACGTTGGGAGGCCAAAATCTCAGCCATGTGGCGTTCAACAAAAATTACCTTGTAGTTGTAGGTGGCGGGCAGATGGCGCAACAAGGCCGAAATCACCTTGACAATATGGCCTTGTGCCGTCGCCAACCAAGCACTGTCGCCGCGATCCAGTTGTTTCACCCGTTCAAATTCATAGTACCCCTGGGGATTGTCTGAATCTGCCGTGCGCAGATTATCGGTCAAGGGCAGTAGCCCACCCGCCTCTAACATGCGCATCATCATCGACGTGCCCGACCGTGGCAATCCTGAAACGATGACAATTGGGACACTGGACGACTTGGCAACAAACAAATTTTTGAGCCACGCTCTCATTGCGGAATCCAATCTAGTTCAAGGCGCGTTGTCAGCGCTTTTCTAAACACCGTTGCGACGAAGATTATGGAAATTAAACATGGCTCCAGAGAAAATGTCAACTAGTGAACGCTACAGCGCATCAGTCGTGACGCAAGCCGAGACGACCTATGCCCTGGTCAAATTGCCCAATAACGAGAAACGGCTGGTGGTACGCGGCCATCAACAAGGCTTTACAGGCACCCAACAAGGCGATGCCTTACTCTGTGAACAGACGCCCGAAAACATGGCCGCGCTCCGCCAACAATTTACTTGGCTGACGCCGCAAGCCCTGGGTCAGCAAACCTCCTTTGGCTTTGGCGACCGGATTGGGCTGGCCACGCCCGGTCATGTTGCGGCCATGCGCGCCGTGGGCGGCTCAATTGCGCCCATCTATGCCCAACAGTCGGTGCGCGAAAATAGCCGGATTGGGCGCACGCCCCAACAGGTGATGGATGATGCCGCCTGGGGGGTCTTTCAGGCTGGCTGGCATGAACCGTGGGGTGCCGATGCCGATCATGTCAAGGAAGTGGCGCATGTCGCACCCTTTGCCGCGGCGGGCTACACCTTCTACACCATCGATCCTAGCGATCATGTGGACAACGCGGCGCAGACCGATACCCTCGATCTGCTGCGTCAAAAGGCAGTGCAATTGCCCTGGTCGATCTTAGAAACCGACTACGCAACCCTGCACGAACAGTATTGCACACGCTCCTTTGCGCTGGCGGGACAGGCCGTCACCTTTGATGAAGAGACGTTGCTGCGGGCGCTGGGCAAATATGGCAAAGCCATTGCGCATACGCTGACGATTACGCGCGCGATCGAGCGCCATTTGGGCACGGCCCCCTTTGATCTGGAAATGTCTGTGGACGAGACCGATACCCCAACCTCGGCCCACGAACACTTTTTGATTGCGAACGAGTTACTGCGCAGAAATGTGCCGGTGGTGAGCCTGGCCCCGCGCTTTGTCGGCAAGTTCCAAAAGGGGGTCGATTATATTGGTGATCTAGCCGAGTTCGAGGCCGAGTTGGCAAAGCATGTGGACATTATGCGCCACTTTAATCAATACAAACTTAGTGTCCATACCGGTTCGGACAAGTTCAGCATTTACGGCATTGTCAATCGCCAGGCCAACGGCTTGGTGCATGTGAAAACCGCCGGCACCAGTTATCTCGAAGCGCTGCGCGTGATGACGGGGGTCAATCCGGCGCTTTTCCGGCGTATCCTCACCCTCGGTCACGCCCGCTTTGCCAAGGATCGCAAAAGCTACTTTTTGGATTGTGACCAAGCGAAGGTGCCCCACAGCGAAGCATTGCGTGATGCAGAGTTACCAGGGCTGTTGGAACAATTTGACGCGCGCCAACTGCTGCATGTCACCTTTGGCTCGGCTCTGGACGAATATGGCACCCAATTAAAAGCAGCATTGGCCGCCAATGAGCAGGCATACGAAGCTGTACTCGTGACCCACTTCCGCCGTCATCTGGAACCATTTGCCAGTTGAATGTGTTGTAAATTGGCGCGCCATAGCAAAATGGCTACGCTGTGCGACGTAGCCATTTTGAGAGGACTGCATGTACTGCATAGGATAGAGGAAATCTTGAGGAAGATAATCCGTGCCACAAGCGTTTGGCTCCCGCAAACGTTGTGGCTGGTGCTAGTCTACCCCGCGATTGTTAATAGATCGTGCAGCGCTTTGTTAAGAGTTTGGGCGTAAATTTTTTGTGGCGTTACGTTATAAATAGTATGGTCAAGAGCTAAATTTCTACAACTTCGTCATATAATCTTGGGAAGTAATTCTGTCTTAGTCTAAATTTTGTTCCATGATTGTGACCAGTACGAGCATCGAAGTCAACTAAAATGAGGCCCTGTTTTATACCTTCTAGGAAATTATCTAGGCTAAATTTACTAAGCATTGTAATCTTGCTATAGTGATAGAAACGTTGTCTGCCTTGATTTTTCACCTGTGCTTGCACATAGAAGCAGTTAAGTAGCTTTGTTCCAGCCTTGTGAAAAAGATCGTCAAATCCCCAATAAGGCTGTGGGTTTAGTTCATCTAGTCCTATATTACTTTGGACGCCTGCAAGCCATGTACTATGGCGGATACTAGTACAGTTGGGCGTAGATACCACGGCCGTTAATCAGGCACGTTACTCGTGTACATCATGGTAAAAATAGGGTACCTTATTTACGCTGGGATCTACTAGTACAGTTGGGCGTAGATACCACGGCCGTTAATCAGGCACGTTACTCGT
>DAOTTR010000465.1:0-20746 GCA_034437715.1 Caldilineaceae bacterium | reverse complement strand
AGCATGACAAAACCTATTTTTCGTTCACGTGTAAATGATTCGGCTGTCGTTCGATGTCTCGTTTTGAACCCCTCACTCACGATTCGTTCCCGAAGCTGTATCACAAGGTCCGTTTTTTTTCGTTCATTTTATTCAACATGGCTCTAATCCTTGATTTATCGTTATTTTTATTCTATTTTACCACCTTTTTAGCTTAACTTAATGGCAGTGTGCCGAGCAGTGGGGACGGCGCTGGATTACCATCGACACCTCACGCGTGGCGCTGGCCCTGGCACGCGCGCGCATCATGGGCGCGCGTTATCCCTATTATCTGTTGGCCGATTCGCGCGAAGGCCAACGCAAAGAAGCTGATGTCACGCGCACGATGCCCTCTTCGCAGCCCACGCGCGGCAATTTACGGCACGGCTTTGTCTACGAGCGCGTGCCGCACATCACGCTCAAGTCGATTGCCAACAACGCCGAGATCGATGTGATCTGGGAAAAGTGGCAGGCCGCATTGGAACCGTTGCGCGCCCAACTCAACGCGGCGCTGGGCAAGACGTGGCAAGAGTGGGAAATTCCGCGGACGTTGGACGAGTTGAAGATTGGCGAACCGCAGCTAAAAGCAGCGGCTACGGTACACGCCGATTGGTGGGCGGCACGCATTGCGCGCCAGCAAGCGATCGATGCCTCGATTGCGGCCAAGGCCGAATTTGAAACTCTCTACGACAAACCATATACGGATAACAAAAAGGTGCGGGTGGCCGGTCCCTTCACGGTTGAGAGCCTCTCGCCCCACCGCATGCTCGGCGTCGATGAAAACGATGAGCTGATCGACACGCTCAAAGAGCGGGGGCCGGGCTATGGCGCAAAGCAGAGCTTCCCGGAAATGATTCTCGATAATCTAAAAACGGCTGGTGTGCAGCAGGCGCAGAAAGCTGACAAGATCGATTTTAGCGCGCTCACCCCTTGGCCGGGCGACCTAATCTGCGCCGAAGGGCGTTATTTGGAGGGCGATATGGAGAAACGCGCCGCCATCTTCATCGGCCCCGAGTTTGGCACCGTGCTACGCGCCGATCTGGTCGCGGCGGCGCGCGATGCGGGCGATGCGGCCTTTGATCTCTTGATCGCCTGCGCCTTTAACTACGAAGCCCACACCACCGAGTTTAGCAAGCTCGGTCGCCTACCTGTGCTCAAAGCGCGCATGAACGCCGATCTGCACATGGCCGAAGATCTTAAAAACACGGGCAAGGGCAATCTCTTTGTGATCTTTGGTGAGCCAGACATTACCCTATTGCCCGCCACTGCGGGTCAGATATGTGTGAAGATCAACGGCGTCGATGTCTTTCATCCGAATACCGGCGAAGTCCGCAGCGATGGCGCCGAAGGCATCGCCTGCTGGTTTATCGATACCGACTACAATGAGGAGAGCTTCTTTGTCCGTCACGCCTATTTCCTGGGGGCCAACGATCCCTACAGCGCGCTCAAAACCACCCTCAAAGCCGAGATCAACGAAGAAGCCTGGGCTACCCTCAACAGCGATACCTCGCGCCCCTTCGCCAAACCGAAATCGGGGCGCATTGCCGTCAAGGTGATCAATCATCTCGGCGATGAAGTGATGAAGGTCTTTAAGGTCAATTGAATGTAGGTGCGGCTTGTAGCCGCACGGTCTCCGATCTCTTCAATATGGCCGAATGAACGGAACGGCAATCATTGTGCGGTTGCAAACCGCACCTACATGATCTCTTCAATATGGCCGAATGAACGGCACGACAACGGTTGTGCGGTTGCAAACCGCACCTACATGATCTCTTCAATATGGCCGAATGAACGGAACGGCAATCATTGTGCGGTTGCAAACCGCACCTACATGATCTCTTCAATATGGCCGAATGAACGGTGCAACAATCATTGTGCGGTTGCAAACCGCACCTACATGATCTCTTCAATATGACCGAATGAACGGTGCAACAACGATTGTGCGGTTGCAAACCGCACCTACATGATCTCTTCAATATGGCCGAATGAACGGTGCAACAACGATTGTGCGGTTGCAAACCGCACCTACATGATCTCTTCAATATGGCCGAATGAACGGTGCAACAATCATTGTGCGGTTTGCAACCGCACCTACATGATCTCTTCAATATGGCCGAATGAACGGTGCAACAATCATTGTGCGGTTGCAAACCGCACCTACAAAGGGGGCCTGATGGAATTTCGGATTGCCGATACCTTTACCGATAGTCTAGCTCGCCTGACCGGGGATGAACAGAAGGTTGCCAAAACGACAGCCTTTGATTTGCAGATCAATCCCACTAGATCCGGCATGAGTTTTCATAAGCTGGACAAAGCACGCGACAAAAACTTCTGGTCTGTACGTGTCAGCAGAGACCTGCGCTTGATCGTACACAAAACGCCTGGCAGTCTTCTCCTCTGTTATATCGATCACCACGAGCAAGCATACAGTTGGGCCGAGCGGCGCAAACTGGAAACTCATCCCAAGACGGGTGCGGCGCAATTAGTAGAGATTCGCGAAACAGTTCAGGAAATCCTGATCCCAACCTACCTAGCGGGCCAAGCCAGCTCAACACAGCCGCAACTCTTCGCCGCCGTTACGGATGAGACGTTACTCGGATATGGCGTGCCTACGGAGTGGCTGCAAGATGTACGTCAGGCCACCGAAGATACGTTACTTACCCTGGCCGAGCATTTGCCAAGCGAGGCAGCAGAGGCACTATTGGAACTGGCAACTGGCGGCAAGCCGCGTCTGCCACAACCAGTTGCACCTGTCACTAGTCCGTTCGATCATCCCGATGCCCAGCGCCGCTTCCGTGTCATGAGTAATGTCGAGGAGTTGCAACGCGCGCTCGACTATCCATGGGAAAAATGGACTATTTTTCTCCACCCTGAACAACGACAGTGGGTGGAGCGAGAGTATAACGGGCCGGCGCGCGTTTCTGGCTCTGCCGGCACGGGCAAGACAATTGTCGCGCTGCATCGTGCAGTTTTCTTAGCACGTAGTCATCCCGATGCACGGATCTTGCTCACCACCTTCACAGATATTCTGGCCAATGCATTGCGCAATAAACTTAATCTTCTGGTCAGCCATGAACCGCGTCTGGCCGAACGGATCGATGTCTATGCGATCAATACGATTGGTACTCGACTCTACAAGTCGCGCGTGGGGCCGGTGAACCTTGCCCCGGATACACTGATTCTCAACCTATTGAAAGAGGCATCGCAAGCAGTGAGTGGGCACAAGTTCAGCCTTCAATTTCTGCTCACCGAGTGGGAACAGGTTGTCGATGCTTGGCACTTAGAAAGCTGGGAGGACTATCGGGATGTCGCGCGTCTGGGACGAAAAACACGCCTGCCTGAACCGCAGCGCGTTGTTCTCTGGTCGATCTTTGAACGGGTTCGGGCAGGGTTAGCCGAACACAACATGATGACGCACGCTGGCTTATTTAGCCGCTTGGCTCCGCTTATGGCGCAAGGGAAGCATCCACCCTTCGACTTTATCGTTGTAGACGAGGCACAAGATATCAGCATTGCTCACTTAAAGTTTTTTGTAGCCCTGGGTACCCATCGAGCGAATGCCCTCTTTTTTGCTGGAGATATTGGTCAGCGCATCTTTCAGCAGCCTTTTTCTTGGAAAGCACTGGGGGTCGATCTGCGTGGACGAGCGCGCACGCTGCGCGTTAACTACCTTACCTCCCACCAAATCCGCTTGCAGGCTGACCGTCTTTTGAGTACGCAGCTATCCGATGTCGATGGTAACACAGATGAGCGCGGTGATACCATTTCAGTCTTTAATGGGCCACCGCCAGAAATCCAGGTGGTTGCGACTAACAATGAAGAAATCAAAATAGTCAGTACCTGGATTTCTGCGCATATCAATGCGGGTATTGCCCCACACGAATTCGGCGTCTTTGTCCGTTCTGCAGCAGAGCTACCGCGTGCACGCGCTGCAGTTGAAGCAGCAGGTATCCTGTTTAAGTTGCTTGACGAGCAAGTAGAGACAACCAACGGCCATATCTCGATTAGCACAATGCATTTGGCAAAGGGGTTGGAGTTCCGCGCTGTGGTGGTAATGGCTTGTGACGATGAGATCATCCCTTTGCAAGCACGTATTGAAACTGTCAGCGATGACTCCGATTTACAAGAAGTCTATGCTACCGAACGCCATCTGCTTTATGTTGCCTGTACGCGAGCGCGCGATCATCTGCTTCTCACAAGTGTCGCTCCTGCATCAGAGTTTTTAGATGATCTCCTGAGTTGAAAACCGAAAGAACGTGTAGCGACAAACCAGATCTACGCTAACGCAAATTCACAAACACAGAGATGGCTGGAATAAACACCCGGCCATCTCTGTGTTTAATCGTAATTGGACGGTGTATGATCGCCCAGTAAACGGCGTTGGCGAGCGGTTGCCGCGGCCAGGATCGTTTCATCAAATTGAAAGCGGTTGAGATAGGGCGGAAACTTTTGGGCGATCATACGCTGGGCATAATGCACCTGAAGCAGATAGCGATTTTGCTGGCTGCGGTTGGCGGTGCCACGGTGCCAAACCTCACAACGGAAGATGACCACATCCCCAGCTTTACACAAAATACTTTGTGAGCCGACACCGTTATACGTGGTGTCATCGCCGGGGGCGCGTCCGGCGCGGTGGCTACCGGGAATCAATTGCGTCGGGCCCAGTTCTTCGCTGAGATCATCCAAATAAAAATGGGCTGTAGAGATGTAGATAGGGATTTTGACCTGAGGATCGGCCAGCAGCGCAGGCGGCAGGGTGATGGGTTGCCAATCGGCATGGAGCTTTTGATCAGGCCGACCAGGGCCGGTGATCCAGGCCGTCATGCCGATGATGTGGCAGTCGGGGCCATGCACAGCCTCGGCGATCGCGACAACCGCTTCGTTGTCCACATAGTCTAGAAAGCGCGCATCGCGATTAAAAACATTATTGATACTCTTATTGAAGAAGCCGCCCCCCTCCTCTGGTCTATCTTGCCGATCAAAGCTGGCCGGAATGGCCGTGAGCTGATCCATAGCCGCACGCAGTTCGGCAATCTCTAGCGTAGTGAGTACGCGTGGCAAATAGGCGTAGCCATCTTCCTCCAACGCCTGCACCTGGCGCGCAAGATCGGGATAGGCTAGCAGTGGGAGTGGATTGCTCATCAAGTGTTTTCCTTCTGTGCGAGGCAGCGTTGATCAAGCGGTGATATCTGTCACCAGACTTATTGCATTGTAATGAGATTGGTCTGGTTGTCAATCTATCGACTTGGCAGGAATAAAGTGGATCTGCTACACTTCTAGCCACTTCTCTGGAACCAAGACATTTTTACTTACCTTTGTAAAGGATGGGATCAAAGCTGATGCACCATTTGAATGGAAAAATCGCGGTTGTCACCGGGGCAAGTCGTGGCATTGGCCGAGCCGTAGCGATTGGGCTGGCCCAGCAAGGCGTCCAGGTGGCGTTGGTCGCGCGCGGGGCAGAACAATTGCACGTCACCGCGGCGGCCATCGCCGAGCAGGGGGGTCGGTCGCTGGTCATCCCTGGCGATAGCAGTCAGCCAGCCGCCGTGCAACAGATGAAAGCACAAATTCTCGACCAGTTGGGCCCGCCCGCAATCCTGGTCAACGCAGCCGGTATCTTTGGGCCAGTCCAGCTGATCAAGGATAGTAACCCTGCGGACTGGATCGAGACGCTGCAAATTAATACCATTGCCCCCTACCTAACCTGCCAGGCATTTGTGGGCGGGATGATCGACCAGGGGTGGGGACGCATTGTCAATCTATCGTCAGCCGCGGCCTTGCACACGCCGGGACCAACCAACAGCGCCTATGCCACCAGCAAAGTCGCGCTGAATCACTTTACCCGTCATCTGGCTGCCGAGTTGGAAGGCACTGGTGTAACAGCCAATGTCATTCACCCGGGCGAAGTCAAAACCGAAATGTGGGCCGACATTCGCGATCAGGCTGAACAATTAGGTCCAGCCGCCGAAGGATATCAGCGTTGGGCCCGCTGGGTAGGTGAGACGGGGGGCGATCCGCCTGAAAAAAGTGTCACCCTGATCCTCAACCTATTGCGTGAGGAAAGCGCGGCGATCAATGGACAATTTCTGTGGATCGAGGATGGATTGCAAAAACCAATGCCAAGTTGGTGATCAATTTGGCGTTGGCGTAAGCGGACAATGAATGGTAAAATTTCGCAATTGACAGCTTGATGACAGGAAATCGCGGTTTTGCTTTTACCGAATTTGCCGTATAATGATAAGAGAACCATCGCCAAAATCTATGGAATTCTATTGAATTCGACGTAATCTAGCGCGAAATATGAATCTCATCGTAGCATATGGATAGATTGACAGGGTCGCCGAAACTAGATATAATTCTTAATAATTCTAATTTTAATCATAAAAATTCGACCATATACCGTTCCTATACCGTGTGTTGTACTGACGCTGCAGTAGTGTACCGGAGTCAACCTACTTTCAGTTGATCAAAAAGAAAAATTGTAGCACGTCTTTTTGTAACTTTTATGCAGACATTTTGTGGATTAACAACTGATGGCATGCTGGAATATCTAGCGGCCATTCATAAATTGGGATATCGTGGTGATAAAGTCACCACTTCTGGATTGGCAGAACGAATGCATGTTTCGCCAGCCGCCGCCAGTAGCATGTTAAAACGGTTGGAAGATTCTGGGCTTGCAGAACGCTCCCCAATGGGCGGGGTCACCTTGACAGAGCAGGGTCGCTTGGCAGCGCTGCAACTGATCCGCCGCCACCGTTTATTGGAAGTATTTTTGATCGATGTCATGGGCTACACATGGGATCAGGTGGATGTCGAGGCGCATGGGCTACAACATGCCGTTAGTGCATACTTTGAAGACCGCATGGATGAGTTGTGCCACTACCCCACCCATTGCCCGCACGGCGACCCCATTCCGCGCAAAGATGGCACCATCCCGGCCGATCCTTTGGTTTCTGTGATGAAGCTAGAGCCCGGTCAGCATGGCGAGTTGCGGCGCGTGGGCATTACCGATGCGCGTGTCTTGCGCTATCTCACCCAACTCGATCTGATCCCAGGGCGCAACGTGCGCTTGATCGAAAAAGCACCCTTTAGCGGCCCTGTGACCCTCGAAGTGTTTACCGGGGATCATGTTGAAAGCGTGACAAAAATTTTGGGCAGTGAGTTGGCCGATCAGCTTTTTTGTTTGCCTGTAAATTAGTACTATGCCCGAAGCAAACTCAACCCAAATCCGCCGCTATCAAACCGGTGGCGGGGTTATCATCCACCAGCAACAAATGCTTTTGTTAAGGCGTCCCAGCCGCCAAGAGATGCGCCTACCCAAAGGCCATATTGATCCTGGCGAAACGCCCGCAGTAGCAGCGCTGCGCGAAACTACAGAAGAGAGTGGCTACAGCGATCTCACCATTGTGGCCGACTTAGGCAGTCAACAGGTTACGTTTGATCACCAAGGGCAGCACTATATTCGCACTGAATATTATTTTCTTTTGGCCCTACAGAGTGAAGCACAGGTAGAACGGCCAGCCGAGGATAGGTTACAATTTCAGATCGTATGGTTGCCATTGGCAGAGGCGGTGCGTGCGCTCACCTTTGACGCGGAAAAAACAGTGGCGCGCAAAGCAGTAGAAGCTTATGCGCGCCTATAAAGGGGCGGTATGCCACCAAAGTGTAGCCTTTATTTTCTAAATGGAAAACAAACTTTACACACGGGTGGGCATACCGCCAGCAAATACTCAGCATACCCATAATTGGTAGGAATTGAACGGATGGTCTCTCGCAAAAGAGACGCTACACAGGATGCGAAGTTGACAAATTCACAAGAAAACAACTGAACGCGGAAATGGCTACATCAATTCTTGTATCGATAAACAATTCGTCCACGCGTCAGATCATACGGGGTCATTTCAACTTTGACCTTATCCCCCAGCAGCACACGAATATAATATTTACGCATCTTGCCGGAAAGATAGGCAAGCACCTTATGGCCATTGTCTAGCTCGACGCGGAACATTGCGTTGGGTAACGTATCTACAATTTTTCCTTCAAAAACTAAATTTTCTTCAGACATGTAACTCCATTCGTTTTCTATAGATTTCCACAACTTGACCCGGCAGCGCAACTGCTTTGTATATGATGCACGCAGGCAATTGTCGCCCCCATCGGGCAAACCCGTTGGAGAAATCACGCATCTGTTCGATCACCTTGGCTCATCGGCTGATGAGCGCTGCACTTTCGGACAGGCAGAAAGGCTAAGCGATCCAATCTGCTCAGCCCTTCGCCCATTCAACGTATACCGACTCTCCACAAATTACCAAACGCGGTGCTTATGGATGCGTTGGGAGCCGTTGCGATTTGCGGATCGCCTTCTGACGTTTAATCCGCTTGACTTCACTTCTTGAGGTAAACCAACGCTTCTGCCGTACAATCGGGAGAATGCGGGCTTCGGCGACAGCCTTACGGAACCGCCGCAGCAAGCTATCTTGTGATTCACCAGGTCGCAATTCTACACTCATATTTGTTTCACCCCCTTTCAAGGTAGATTTTCAACATCATCACACAGGATGACAGGTAGCCAAAAATATGCCAAAAACAAAAGCTATTGCTCAACAGTGAGAAATCACTGCGATTGGTGCATAAGTCGTATCTAAGACAAAACAGAACCTGTCAGAGAGATGTCATTATCCCCGCTGACAGGTTTCGTAGACAATGTGACGCCACTTATACAATACTGCTTATACAATACTGCTTGTACAATACTGCTTGTACAATGTAATGACACTACAACAACGTTCAAAATTATACTTGATTGCGGCCATTCATAAAAATTGGCAACGGATCAGGTTTCAATCAGCAGCATAGTAGACCTTATTCCGATTTAATTTATGCATTCGCAGGTGCGGTTTGTAACCGCACAACGCTGGTGCCACCCTGATTGTGCGGTTACAAACCGCACCTACCAGAACCACCATACCCTGTTTTGTCGCCCAAAGAACAAATCGGAATAATCTCTAGTATGTACGACTTTTACGGGTTTTATCTAGGCGGCATCCTCACTCACACTATTCTCTTCTGAACTGCCACTACCCGTTTCAGTTCCGCCTTCTGCTTGGCGGCGACTCAAGCCAATGCGCTGTCGTCTAGAATCGACACGCAAGACTTTGACTTTGACTTCGTCACCAGCGGCAATCGTCTTCAGCGGTTCAGCCACCGCAATATCGGCCAACTCACTGATATGAATCAGCCCTTCTACGCCTGGCTCAAGTTGGGCAAAAGCACCAAAGTCAACCACACGCGTAATCGTTGCCGAGACAATGTCACCGCTACGATAATGTTGTTCAATATTATCCCAAGGATTGGGCAGCGCACGTTTCCGGCTCAAGGCAATCCGTTGCTCTTTCGGATCCAGGCGGATCACTTGCACTTGGATCTTTTCACCCACCGTCAGTGCTTCGCGCGGATGACCAATCGGCGACCAGCCAATTTCACTGACGTGCAACAACCCATCGGCACCGCCAATATCGACAAAGGCACCAAAGGGCCGCAAATTGCGTACTTCGCCTTCAATAATATCGCCGACTTTCAAGGAGGAGAAAAGTTCCTCGCGGCGGCCATCGCGGTATTCACGTTCGGCCAGCATCTGCGACATGACTAAACGGCGGCGCCGGCGATCCACCTCGATCACCTTGAGGCGCATGTCCTGGCCGTTGTAGCCCTCCAACTCGACGCGCCGCTGATCTTCGGTCATATTGCGCGGCATATCGATCACATGCGAAGCCGGCACAAAGCCTTTGAGGTGGCGGAATTCAATCGTCAACCCACCTTTGTTGTAGCCAATCACCTTATGGGTGACAATCTTGCCACTGTCCAGCAGTTCTTGAGCATCAATCCAATCGCGCTGCTGTAGCGCGTCGGCAATGCTCAACTGGAAGGTGCCATCATCCTCTGGTGGCCGGCTAATGACCACATCTACCACCTGGCCAACATGCAGATTTTTGACAAACTCTGGGTCTAACTTGGCTAGATCCGATTGGGGGATCACCCCATCGCGTTTACTGCCAACGTTGACCAAAAGCTCATTCGAGCGGATCTCGACAATCACACCCTCACGCAGATCGCCGCGCTCAGGCAAGTCAAAATCTAGATCTGTCTCCAGATACTTTTCAAAAATCTCACGATCAGTTGCATCCTGCGCGTACTTATTTTCGCCCGTTTGCGTCATGCCAACCTCACTCACCCCAACCGGAGTATCTGCTGCCTGCTTTGCCTCAGGCCGAATTTGCTCGGACTGAGTAGAATCATCATGATGAAACGCCGCTTCCGCCATTGGTCTACTTGCTCCAAATAACATGGTGGCGAGGCCGGAAGCCATTTGCCGATTATAGATCCCAAAAAATTAGATTATGCCCAGATTTGAGCAATGTGAAGGATAATTTCTTGGGATAGTATCCATGCGAATGAACTACCAACAACCTAGTAGATCCCGGCGTAAATAAGGCATCCTACTT
Source organism: Caldilineaceae bacterium (assembly GCA_034437715.1). Lineage (GTDB taxonomy): Bacteria > Chloroflexota > Anaerolineae > Caldilineales > Caldilineaceae > JAHBVH01. The sequence goes on along the minus strand of DAOTTR010000465.1, from coordinate 10,226 downwards.
TGACCATGATGTACATGAGTAAACGTGCCTGATTGACTGCCGTGGTATCTACGCCCAACTGTACTAGCACAGATTCTATTATCCCTAATATTGTAATTATACCAGGGTCGCGGCCAATCGTCAAGGAAATATTTTTAGCAATTGCCCAAAAAACTACAACCTTAGGTATACCTTAATATTTTCCCACAGTTGCACCAGTGCAGTGCTTTCTGTTTTTTGTAAAGGTTTCTTACTATACCGTGCTTGGATAAAAGCTTCTGTCAGCTTTTGTACAGCTTGCTGATCTCTAAATTCATCCGAACGATCTTCAGTTTCAGCATTCTGCGCAGCAAGATGTTCGGCCAGGCGCGGCGCATATTGGGCAGGTGTCTCGCCATCGGTCCGCCCAATCCCCTTGCCTTGTGCTTGCTCCAAGGTCGTTAGATAAAAGTAGCGTACCTGCTGCGTAGGATCCAAACGCCGCCAATCGAGGCCCCGTTTAGACCAATGCACCGTAGGTTCTCCTGGGATCAAGCGCGCGCTGCGCGCGCCGCCGGGCACAATATTCTGTTGCCACTGGCGAATGCTGCCAAAGAGCAGTCGCCACTGGTCGCGCAACAGTCGCCAAAACGTTAACAACCAGGTGAATTTGACCCCGCGCTCGGTGAGATAGATATAGGCAGCGTAGCCCAGGAAGAGCAGCATAACCGTCCAAAAGAGCGCGCCCCCTGTCCAAGCGGGCAATTGGGCCGCCGCCGCGGGCAGTTGTTCCAACACCGGTGGGGGTGGCGCGGGCGGCGTTTCCGGCAGCGGCGTTTCCGGCGCATCGCCCATAATCGCCGCGATCAGCAAGAGTAGCAAACTCATGAGAAAACGAAAGATGCTGAGGAAGAAGTTAAAGACGAAGCCGATAATGCCAAAAAGAATTTGTGCCAATAAAAAGGTGCCACCAAAGGGTAACAGGGCCGCCAATAGACCAATCGCGAGCAAGAGCAGAATCACATAAACCGGCCACTGGCGCAGCACACTTTCCGTAGACGGGACACGGTCGAGCAGCCAGCGGGTGCGCAACAGGGCCAGTTGGCCTTGGCTCACCAACACCAAACCCGCCAGAAAATAGACCATGATCGCAGCCACCACAGACGGGTCGATATTCTGTTGTGTCAGCGCCAGGAACCCTGTAACCGGGCGCTCTACCTGGAGGCCAGCCGCCGCCAATACCATCAGAATCCCGCCGCCCACCCAACGCGCCACAATCCGCGCCAGGATCGTGGGCCGATCGGTGTTGGAAGAACGAATCATTTCGCCGATGCGATCCGTTTGCAGCGCGTGCAGTTCATCGGGTTGCAAGGCCAGGCGCAATAGGTCACCCATCAATTCAATGGCGACCAGCCAGGAAAAGATCACCACAAGCCCGGCGCTCAAAAAGGGGGCGTCGATCAAAGTCATCATAGGCCGATAGAGCAGGGCATCCAGCGTGGGAAAGCTGCCGGTCGCCGCCCACAGGATCAGGCGCGTGGCGACCGCCACCAAGGCAAATTCAGCCCACCGATAGGCCGCGCGTTGGCGGCGGCCAGGCTGTGCCAACATGGTGGTTGTAACGCACCCCAACACAGTCACCAAAATGCAAAAGCCGAGCACAAGCTGCCCATAGCCACCACCCAAGGCTGGCACCAAGCGCGCAATCAAAGCCAGCCAGGCTATATCCAGACAGGCAATCAGCACTGCGATCAGAAAGGGATGCAGCAGCGATTTCAACCAGGGTTGATCATAGGGAATTGCTCGCCCCGGCCCAGTTGGTGATAAATCAGGGCTAGCTTGGCTTGGCTGCGGTGGTAAGCTATCAATTGTCATACAGGATCTTCGTTTCCCATCATCTGCACATTCTGTAAAAAACAATCAATAATCAATTGCTAATTATCAATGGTCAATGAAAATCCCCCAGTGGCAGGAAGTCAGTTTTTCATTGGCGATTAGCATATAACAATTGATTATTAATTATTAGACCTTATTCCGATTTGTTCTTTGAGCGACAAAACAGGGTGTGGTGATTCTTGTAGGTGCGGTTTGTAACCGCACAATCCGTGATTCTTGTAGGTGCGGTTACAAACCGCACCTACGCATGCACAAAATTAAATCGGAATAAGGTCTATTCATAACAAGCACCGGCTATTTGCCACCTGCGACCTTCATCCCTGCAAAGCAGCCAGATCGCGTTCCCAGGCGGTTTTATAGAGCTGCACGCCCAGTTTTTTGCTCTGGCTTTGCATCCCTTCAAAATCTGGCTGTGGGGCACAGACAAGCGCGATCACATTGGAACCACGGCGATAGGCCTGGTGTAGTGCCCACAGAGTGGTGTCACTAATCATGGGTGTGATCAACACAATCGTGGCACCCCACTCCATGCCCACCAACTGGCGCGGTAACCAGTCTGCCAACACGGTATCATTGCGTTGCATTTCGGCACGCGCCAGGGTGCTGAGCAGATTCATCAGGTGCCCTTGCCCTGTGCGCGCCGGCAGCGCGGGCAGCGGCTGTTCGGTGACGGCATCCAGGCCATTACTGATCAGACCCACAGCTTGCCGCTGGCTGGCTAGGTGGCTGGCGACCGAGGCCGCCAATACAATCGCCCACTCGCTAAAACCAATCTCACCCCGATAGGGATAGGCATTGCGATTCAGGTCCAACACAATCGCCACATTGAGCGCAATGGCCGGCTGAAATTTTTTGACCAGCAACGCATTCTCGCGGGCACTGGCCTTCCAGTGAATCGTGCGCTGGCTATCGCCACTGCTGTAGCTGCGCACGCCAGCCACACGGGCGGGATCTTCAAAAAGCCGCTGCCGACTGGCGAGGGTGCCAAAGGGCGAGCGACTGGGCAACCCAAGCTTGTCTAGCGGCAACACTTGCGGATAAACTGTGAGCTCGGCTGCCGTATTCTCCTGGCGTGCGCCGTTGACAAAGCCAAAGAGATCACCGGTCCGCAGTTGTAGCGGCCCTACGCTGTAATAGCCGCGGCGCTTACAATGCAGTTGATATTCGTGCTCCAGACTGGAACGACTGGCAATGGTGACAATTTTGTTGTATTCGCTGGCATCTTTCAGATCCAACGGCACCTGCTCCTGGATCTGGAGCCAGGCCAGCGGCAGCCAACTGCGATTGACAAAACGTAACTTGACCGTCGGTTTTTCGCCCAGAAAGGCATGATCAACCATCACCCGATAGACATCCAACTGCTGCAAGACGCGCCGGATCCACCAATGGCTGAAAATCCAGACACCGCCCAGCACATAGACCAGATAGTAGATCCAATCCATGCGCAGAAAGACGCCCGCCAGAAAGAGAATCAACAGGGCCCAAAAAAGATTATGCATCGTTTGTCCTAAATTTCCCTAGTGGTAGGTCGCAGAGCCTCTGAGTGGTTTTACTCCTGGGAACGCTGCCATCCTGGCTGTTCTCGGCTGAATCGTCACCAACAGTCAACAATATATCATTCTATGACAACAAAGGTCAAAGCCAATTTGCAGCAATAGTCGCCCGCTGGCATGATAAGCAAAGCCACGATCATAGCCTACCCCATAGCAATCTTGGATCCATAAATGAATGCAGCATTTCTTTAACCATTCGAATCTGCGCCAGCGTTTGGCAATGTACCGCCTTTTGCTGTTATTTGTTGTAGCCTGTTTCTTGGTCGTCGAAACAGGCTTGGCGCTACAGAGTTTTCAGGATAGCCGCCAGTACTTAGCGCCACCACAGCCCTCCCTTGACAACCCGGCACAGCAAGGGATGCCGTTTTTGGGCATCAATGTTGTGTTGGAACAATATTCATCTGCGCAACGCCGTGCTGCGCTGGCAAAGCTACGGCAAAATGGCTTTGGCTGGGTGCGCCAACGGTTGGATTGGGGAATCATTGAAGCGCAACCCAATCGCTACAATTGGCAGCTAAGTGATCCAATCATCGCCGATATTCTTGCCGCGCATCTGATGCCTGTTCTCGTATTGGATGGCAGCCCAGCATGGGCGCGTGCGCCAGAGGACCTTGCGCCCACCGATAACCCCTTGGCCCCGCCCGCCGATCCAGCAACCTTTGCCCGCTTTGCCGCCGCGGTCGCCACGCGCTACCGCCACACTGTGCGCGTCTACCAGCTCTGGGACGAACCCAACATTGCGCCCCATTGGGGCAATCGCCGGATCGAGCCCTTTGCCTATGCCCAATTGCTCAAAACTGCCACCCCCGCCATGCGCGCCGCCAATCCGAATGCGGTGATCATCACCGCTGCGCTGGCCCCGACACGCGATCGGGGGCATTTGGCGATCGACGAAGTGTACTTTCTGCAACGCCTCTATGCGGCGGGGGCTGCGCCCTTTTTCGATGGCGTCGCGGCGCAACCCTTCGGCTTTGGGGCGACACCTGACGATCTACGCGCGCGCCCGGTAATATTCAACTTTCAACGGGTAAAACTCCTGCGGCGCGCCATGCTGGCGGCGGGCGATGGGGCCAAGCCGATCTGGGCGGTGCGCTATGGCTGGAATACGCATCCCGATTCACCGTGGCGTACGGTGCGCCCAGCGGATCAGGTTGCCTTTGCCACCCGCGCGCTCACGCTGGCGCGCCAACAATGGCCCTGGTTGATCGGCATGGCTTGGGCCATTGATCAGCCCGCCCAACCGCACGCCGATCCCATCTGGGGATTCGCCTTGACACCAGCCCTACGCGCAGCCTTGCGTGTGTGGGCGCATGACCTTGCGAGTTCGGGTGCGGGAACAGTTGCTGCTGGACCAGGTCACCCCGGTTACTGGCGTTGGGCAGGGTTGCTCGTCGGTTGGCTGTTGCTCGGTTGGCGTGCCGTGGCAGCCTTGTGTATTTTGCCGTGGAGCCAATGGCGTCAAGCGTATAGGGAAAAGCCGTTATGGTTCAAGGGGGGCAGTTGGTTGGTATTGCTGCTCGTCTATTATTTTGCTGCCTGGCCGCCGCTGATTGCGCTTTGTTGGGCCGCAGCCATTTTGCTCAGCACATTCGCCCCCAATGTCGGTCTGGGATTTGTTGCGCTCTTGCTGCCTTTTTATTTTCAACATAAAGAGTTGCTCCTCGTCAATGGCAGGATTGTTATACCACCCGCCCACGCCATGCTCCTCTCTCTGTGGATCGCGCTATCTGTTGCCAAATACCCAAAGTTTTCATGCAAAATTCACGCGGTAGCAAAGCGCCTCCATTCGGTGGATTGGCTGGCACTGGCCTGGATTGGCATCAGCTTGTTGACGGCAGTCAATGTCTGGCATTGGCCGGCCTATACGCAAGGCTTAATGGATCTCGTCCTGTTACCCTGTCTGGCGTATGGCGCGGTCAGGCTGTTGATCACTACGCCGCTGCGCCAAACGCAACTGGTCACTGCGCTCTTGCTGGGGGGCTTGGGGGCCGCGCTGATCGGGTTGGTGATGTGGGGACAAGGCAAGGGCACTGTGGCCGACGGCGTTTTGCGGCTGATTGGCCTCTACTTTTCACCCAATCACACGGCACTCTATTTGGAACGCACGTTGTGGTTGGGCTTGGGATTAGCGCTGTCGATGCCAGGCTCCCGGCGGTGGTGGCTTTTGTTAGCAACGGGGGTGATCGGCATTGCTCTTTGGCTGACGGCCAGCCGTGGCGCGTGGGGGCTCGGCCTACCGTTTGGCGCGCTGCTTTTCGTGTGGTGTGCGGGGTGGCTGCAATGGCGTAAGGTGCTGGTCGCCCTGCGCTGGGCAGGGGGTTTGGCAATGGTAGGCATGGTGGCCGTAGCGGGTGCATTCTTTTGGGCAGGCAGCGCCAATTGGGCGCGCCGATTGAATCCGCTATGGGAACGATTGACCAACAGCACAACCATCAACGAGCGCGTGATTACTTGGCAAGCAACGCTGCAACTATGGCAGGATCATTGGCTGGTGGGGGTAGGGCCAGGTGGCTTTTTCTGGCACTATCCGGGCTATCTGCCGTGGCAGGCCCAGAACGATCCGAATCTGCTGCATCCCCATAACCTATGGCTCGAAGTGTTGGCAGGGTGGGGCGTGCTGGGGCTGTTGTGGTTTGTGCTGCTCTTGTGGCAGTGGGGACGCATGGTCCATGCGCTGAAAAGCCAAGGGCAAGCAAAGCCAAACTGGCAACCGATAGGCCTCTTGGCTGCCTTGGTCGCGGGCCTTGCCCACGGCCAAGTGGATACCTTTGCCGCCCTGCCTGATCTGGCCGTATGGAATTGGTTGGCAGTGGGTTTGCTCGTGAATGGCGCTCTGAATGAATTCAGAGCCTGGGATAGAAAACGTGTTTAAACACGTTTGCCATCTCAGGTGTTGAATTCATTCAACACGAATTTAACGTTGTCGTACGATTCACCCCTTCCTACCCTTCTCGCAAGCGGGAATCTTAGCTCCTCCCCTGATTGTCTAACCTTTACCCACATCTTTGGGTACCAGAGAGGGGTGGCTTGGTAGTTACAGCGCGACCTTGATATCGAGATCGATTTCGCGTAGGTCACATTTGTAATATGACGTGCAGCCATCCGTGTTTGCGAATATAAACAAAAAAAGCGGCAAATCCCGGCACTTGTACAGCCGGGATTTGCCGCTTTACGATCAGATTACTAGCCTATTGCAGCGCGACCTTGATATCGAGATCAGCGGCGGGGACGAGCGGCAGGATCTGCGCTTGAACAAAGGCCATCATGGCTGGGCTTTCCAGAGGCGTGCCGCCGAGAAAGGGCCCGGCCAGCGTCAAAACGCTCTGCAGTGATGCATCGTCATAGTTCAGGGTCAAGGCCGTTGCGCCATCCAACAGAATGTTCAATTGGCCAGGGTTGGTGTCCACTTGCAGTTCGCTGACATTCAAACCGTCCAAAATCTGTGCAATATTGGGTGGCAACGCCATAGGCAAGGCAGGCAAGGCATCCAAACCACCTAGGGTTTGAATCGAGCCACCACTATAGGTCGCATTCAGATGTAGTACCGCTATTGGCTGGCCCGAGACATCCGGTGTTGCCAGGGTTTTGTTGATTTCGCCCACAGGCGCAGCTTCCACGCCGGGCAGTGTAACAGCCAGCTTGATGGCACCCATTTCTTGAATCAACGTCAAACCATTGCTGATCATATCAGGCTGGATGCCCGCGAGTGGCGCAATAATGCCCGCCAAGGTTTGCATGGATTCAGGCGTCCAGGTGATGGTCGGCAAGGTTTGACCATTAGTGGCGAGGAAGATGCCTTCTTCGCTGATCTCGACATTGAGTTGTTGTACACCAGCCTGTTGCAACTTCTGCAAGGTATCGGCAGGCACGGCATTGGCCGCGGCAGAGACACCAAAGACCATGAGTGACCCATCTTCGCCGATGGCAATGGGCACTTCACCCAAGTTGATTTCACCAATTGGCTCACCCGAAAAGGAGACAGCGACATCTAGCGCAGTGCTTTGCAACATGGGCAAAACGCTGCTCAAGGTTGGGGCCAATGCAGGCGCAAAAGCCGCGACAACCGGTTCGACAAGCGCCAATGATTGGCTGTCATAGGCAATGCCCGGTAATGGCTGACCATTCATCGACAGTTGAATGCCATTGGGTACGGTCGTAACCTGGACATTCTCAATGCCGAAGGATGTCAGCAGCGCCAGCGTATTTGCCGGCAACCGTGGGCCAGCAACGCCCAGATCCGCAGCCGCCAGGCCACCAATGTTCAGATTGCCTTGCGGGTCAAAGGCAATGCCACCCAGTTGAAAAGGGCCGATTGTTGGTTCCACTGGTTCGGCTAGAGCAGTCGTCTCCTCGCCATTCCAGCGCATGTCGGGGGTCGCGGTATTGGCAACATCGATCGATGCGCCCAAGCCAATTTGGCGCAACCAGGGCAACGCACTGGCGATCAAACCGGCATTCGGGATATTGGGTGCATTGCGAATCACATCTTGCAGGGTCGCCACTGATTCGGCGTCCCAAGTGACATAGGGCAAAGGTTGCCCATTGTCATAAATCAAAATCCCGTTATAGCCAACCCGCACTTCAAGTTGCTTGATGTCGGCGGCCTGCAATTGTTGCACAAGCGCCGGGTTCACATAACTAAGCGTGAGGCCAAACAGCCGAACGGCACCATCGCTCCCAATTGTCACCGGCAGGGAAGGCAGGTTAAACCAGGTTGAACCAGTTATGCCACCACCGCAGGCGCTCACCACCAAACTGACAACGAGTGCAACCGCGCAGATTCTAACAAACCTTGGTTTTGCCCGCATTTGCAGTCTCCTTTGTGCTGATAGCCGTATCGCGTATCATGTGTAAAATCTAATTTCTTCGGCGTGAAGTTTGAAATACACAGCGTCGTATACGACCGAGTTGTTGGATGTTGTTGGATAAAAATGTGGTATAGGTAATGAGAATTTCTATGCGTATACTTTTGAAAAAATGATACACCAATTCGGGTGAAGACACAAGCGCCCTTCAAGCTCGTTGTAACTTACTACGCCCCTTGCCATTGATTCAGTGCCGCGACCATTGCAGCTTGATCGCTCCACGGATATTCTGTTTCGCCAAAGCACATACTGCGCTCGTGGCCTTTGCCAAAGGCAGCAACAATATCGCCCGCGCGCGCCATATCGACCGCAAACTGAATCGCCGCGGCGCGATCTGGCACCACGACAAAAGCGTCGGCTCGGGCAAATTCCTGCACACCGGTACTGATTTCAGCGTTGATGGCATCGAGGTCTTCGGTGCGTGGGTCTTCCGCCGTAACCACCGTAAAATCGGCCAAACGCCCACTGACGCGCCCCATCAATCGCCGTTTGGCAACGTCGCGCAGACCGGCACTGCCAAAGACTGCAATCAAGCGCCCGGGTTGACCGTTCTCATCCTGGCTCACCATTTTGCGCAGCGTCAGCAAGGCACGTTCCAGGCTGACCGGCGAGTGGGCGAAATCTACTACGGCCAAAAATGATTGACCACAATCGATGCGCTCCATACGGCCCATCACACCGGAAAATTGCGCGATGCCCGTTTGGATCACAGCCGGATCAAGGCCAAGTGCCAGCGCCACTGTCGCCGCGCACAACACATTCGAGACATTAAATTCGCCAATTAACCCTGTCGCCACGGCAAATTCCCCGCCCCACCAGCGCAGGCGGAAACGGGTGCCAGTAGCCGCGTAGTCAATCGCTTCCGCGGCCACATCCAACGCAGTCATTCCTGCGCCAGCAACACCATAGCTGCGCACAGCGACAGGGTCGCCATGTTGGGCAGCTTCTTCCGCCAACACGGCTTGCAGCGCGGCGAAGCTGCCTTCATCGTCGGCATTGAGCACAGCACAGCGCGCGATGCCAGGCTTGGCGGGTGAGGCATAGAGTGCGCGAAAGAGCAGCGCTTTGGCAGCCACATAGGCGTCGCGGCTGCCATGTTCATCCAGATGTTCGTGGGTAATATTGGTAACCGCCCCAATATCAAAATCGACGGCTGCCACCCGCGCTTGATTCAGCCCGTGGCTTGTGCTTTCTACCACGGCATAGTGACAGCCTGCATCGCGCATTTGCGCCAGAAAGCGTTGCACATCGGGCGCGTCGGGCGTGGTGACATGAAAACCGGTATCAATCTCCGCGCCGCCGATGCGCGCCGCGACGGTCGTAATCACACCGACCCGACCTTGCGGCTGCACGGCGGTTTGGGTGGCCGCTTTGAGAATGGATTCTAGGAGTGAACAGGTCGTTGTTTTGCCATCAGTACCCGTCACGCCGATGGCGGTCATGGCACGGCTGGGAAAATCATGCAGGACCGCGGCGCAAATTGCCAGCGCCAAGCGGCTATCCGCCACTTGAATATAGGGCAGCATGGCGGGCAGATGCACGCCTTGTTGCACAAGTTCTACTGGCGAGTGGGTGCCTATAACAGCGGCAGCACCGCGTTCAATGGCCTGCGGAATAAAGCGATGGCTATCGATGGCGCGCCCTTGCCAAGCCACAAAGAGCGTCTGTGGCTGCACCTTGCGCCCGTCAAAGACGACCTGTTCGATCATAATCGTCGTTGGGTCACCGGTGGTATGGTATTGAAACGCGGGTAGATAACTGAGTAATTCGGCTAGCGAGCGCATAGGGTCCTATTGATTATCTATCTAGTACAGTTGGGCGTAGATACCACGGCAGTTAATCAGGCACGTTACTCGTGTACATCATGGTAAAAATAGGGTACCTTATTTACGCTGGGATCTACTAGTACAGTTGGGCGTAGATACCACGGCCGTTAATCAGGCACGTTACTCGT
>DAOTTR010000464.1:0-45148 GCA_034437715.1 Caldilineaceae bacterium | reverse complement strand
TTCTTGCCTTTGTTGACTACTTCAATCGTACGATGGCAAAACCCTTCAAATGGACTTACAAAGGCAAGGCTCTTTCTATTTAATTGTTACGCTTATTTATGCCTAATTGTACTAGTACAGTTGGGCGTAGATACCATGGCAGTTAATAAGGCACGTTACTCGTGTACATCATGGTAAAAATAGGGTACCTTATTTACGCCGGGATCTACTAGCTTCTGCTATCCATTACAACTTATTTCAGTTCAACCCAACCGTGTGGCGAGCGCATGATCGCCATGCCACAGCTACTGTGCGAAGAGCGGGAGGTATACTCTTGCCGGTTGAGCAGCGCTTGGTTCGTCAGCCGGATCCAACGCAGTTGGCGCCTCTGTCGTGAGCCTGATGATAGGCGTCGCTGTAGGCGTGAGCGGAGTGACTGTCATTATAGGGGTCACGGTACCGGCAGGCGTTGGTGGCACCGGTGTATCCGCCGCAGTATCCGTCGGTGTTGGCGGCATCGATGTGCTGGTGGGCGGCACTGGTGTATCCGTAGGCGATGGTGGCACCGGTGTATTGGTCGCTGTGCTGGTGGGTGGCACTGGTGTGTCCGTTACAGTATCCGTCGGTGTCGCGGTGGGGGGGGCAGCACAGATTGCAGAGACGACGTTGGAATCCAACGTCACTGCCCCATTGCGCGCCAGGGTTCTACCGCTCACACTTGCGCCCGTATTCAGGGTAATGCTTGTGAGCGCGAGGATATTGCCTTCGAACATCGTGCCGGTACCGAGCGTTGCCGAGCTACCAACTTGCCAAAACACGTTGCAGGTGTCCCCATTGATCAGGAGAACAGACGCATTGCTAGCGGTGGTCAGCGTGCTTCCCACTTTAAAAACAAAGACGGCATCGGGGTCGCCCTGACTGTCAAGCGTCAGCACGCCCGTTAACTGTGCCGATGTGCTAAAACAATAGACGCCAGGTAGGAGCGTGAGCCCACCCAGATCCTGACTGGTCAAATCGGTATCGCACGCCTGGCCGGCCAAGTCGGTGTACGCCACGGTGACATCATTCTGGGCCTGGAGCGCGACTGCGTCCTCGGCATGGATGGTGCCGCCCAAGACGATGCCTGGGGGGAAACCCGTGACCGCACTGCCGGGGCTAACGCCCAGATCACCGGTGACAATGGTGGGGCCAGTATTATTCACCGTCGAACCAGCCAGGACGGCAAAGCTCGCAGCCGTGCCAAGCGAGGGCGCAGTTGCGAACAAGGGTCTTGCCCTTGCGCTAGTGACTACGGTGAACAAGAGCGCAGCCATGAGCAACAAAGTGGTCATCAATGTGAGTTTCGGCATCGCCTTGGTGCCCGTCTGCCATCCTTTCCGCCGTCCGACCTCAAAATGGGTGGCCTGTTGGACGGTGTGTGTGTGTGTGTGATTGTTCATACTGACTTCTCCCGCATATTTACTTTCGTGCGCGTACGATCATGCGCATAGATCTTCATCTGCGTGCTGCTCCTGTTTAAATGGTTCCCTGCTTTGTTGTAAGGCATGACGAACTATTCTGTTGGGTATCATCCGATTATTTGTTCGTTTAAGATATTTTGTAATTAAACAGAAAATCAAATTACTACATTGTAATTATAATTGCGAATTAGGGATTGTAGCATCCCCCTAAAGAAGGATTTATGCCGTCTATCCCATCCCTCAAAAGGGGCATGGTTCAACAGCAGATCCAAAAGAGCCAGCAGAATATTCTGCTGGCTCTTTTGCTTTGCCCATCTATATCGGCGCGACTATGTTCACCGGCTGAGGCTTTTTGCCGGTGTATCTTCTAGCGTAGTAAGCCGTTCATGCAAGGCATACAGGGCGGCTTGGGTGCGATTGGCCAGATGCAACTTGCTTAAGATATTGCTGACGTGCGTGCGTACTGTGCGCTCACTAATAAATAATAAGTTGGCGATTGATTGGTTAGAGTGGCCGTGTGCCACAGAGACCAATACCTCGATTTCGCGCTCGGTTAACTGTTCATCGGCGGGCAGCAAACTAGCCGGTCGATTAAACTCACGCAGGAGCCGGCGCGCAATGATTGGATGCAAAGAGGATTCACCATTGTACACATCGCGGATGGCGTGGATCAACTCTTGCGTAGAACTTTCCTTTAACAGGTAACCCAATGCGCCAGCCTTGATCGCTGCGAACACATGCTCATCCTCGGCAGAACTCGTCAATACCAAGATACGCGCCTTTGGCTCTTTCTGGATGATCTCTTCAATCGCCTCAATGCCGCTTTTGCGTGGCATCATGAGATCCATCAAGATCACATCGGGGTGAAGCGCTTGTGTTTTTAGCACAGCCTCCACGCCATCAGCGGCCTCATCAATGACATGAATGTCAGCTTCGGCTTCGAGCAAGGCCCGAATGGCGCTACGAATTAGTGTGTGATCATCGGCAAGTAGGACACGAATGCGATCTTTCATACGTTGCTCAACCATTCTCCGATAAGTTGCGTGGCCGCTCTCTGTAAAAGCTATGCGCGCCGGCGCAATAGCTACTGAACGTATCCCGAATATTATCCATTTTCTATTTCCTTAAGAATTGTCCTTCTGACAAATGCTTATGCCTCGGTCAAATGACGAAACCGCCCGTGTCTATTGTAACAGAGATCTGTTTTTACTACCTCCGATAAATTACTGATTTCGTAACGATTCAAGCAGCGATTTTCACCCCTGGGAATGCCGCCATGCACTAGGACGCGGCAGAAGGTGATTGATTGGCCGGTCGATCTCCGCTAGGGTTGCCACGCCGTTGCATCTGTTGCTCGATTGTTTTTACACGATTGAGTAGCTCTTGCAGATGGAGCAGAAGCTGCCCAATCGTTTGCTCGGTGGTAACCCCGTCTTGCTCCCACAGTTTGATCAGTTGCGGCAATTCATAGCGACTCATTTATTTTTCTCCGGTGAATGACTATTAATCTTGAGGTGACATGTAATCTTGCGGTAACATGGACATAACGAAGCTGCCCACAAAGAAGCATCTTACACGCTAGACTGTTTCATGGTACATCAAAACGTGTAATATGTCAATATAGAATTTATTACAGATCCTTTCAAGATCAGCCAATAGACCAATGGTGTTGAAGGAAGAAGGGGCGATCAAAACAGAACCACGACAGGTTCGTTGTGCGATAAAGTTATGCGGAAGAGTTATAGATTGCTGCCGTAGGTAAAACCGGCCTTTTCGGCAATGAGGGTGAGGAATTTGGAGGTGGAGCGCCGCGGGATATAGGCGTTTGTCTCCCAATCGCTAATGGTCTGCTGGCGCATACCCAGCTTGTCGGCCAAATCGGTTTGCGAAAGGCCCAGATGATGGCGTAGCGCCTTGACCAGTTCGCCATCCCAGCGCACGGTGTCACCTTCACGCCGCACGGTATAGACCTGCCCCGGCTTATAAAAAGTAACCTGCTCCCCGGTCAAATCAACGGTCTGCACATGGTAGCCAACGCTCATCCATGCTTGGGCCTGCACGGCACCGCGGCTGCGGTTGCTCCACCAGGCCCGCTGTATGCGCGCCGAAGGCGGCAGCGGAATCCCCAGCAACGCCTCAATCGCCGCAAAGCGGAGCATGATTGTGTCCTCACCCTGTTGACGCAGATAGGTGTTGAGTGGCTGGTACTTACTACCTGAAATCATGACTCGACATCCTTGGCACAGATCATACGTTCGACTTGCGGTTTGGCATCTAGCAAAATTTGTTCGGCAGCGCTGTTCAAACGTCTGTGCGCAGGAGGTCGCTGACGCTGCGCTGGCTGGCATGTAAAACGGTGAAGCCAATCACCTCATCACCCTGATAGCGAATAATGACATCGTCATCAGTTAATTCGCTATTGGTTGCGACACTGGGTTTTCTGAAGTTAATATAGAGGACATCCCCTTCTTGATCATAGGTCAACCAGGCGGCAGCCGCTGGTGCGCGTTGAATCAGCGGTAAGAATGGTAGAAAATCTCGAAATCCACCCATTAATAATAAGACAATATAGTAAGACAATTTCGAACAGACGATGAATTGACTATCATTGTCGCACTACATCTGCAATTTTGTCAATCGTTTTGACAATCTAGCACAATCTACCGCAATTTTGTTCAACCAGCAATCACTGAATCTGCTTAGGCCGGCTGGCATGATGCAGCGGACGCAACGCGTTATACAGGTGCTGATAAACATTGCGAAAGGCCCCATCATAGAACGCGGCATCGGTGGCCACGGGTTCAATGGTGTATTGGTCATAGCGAAGTTGGGTCAATGCGGTGGCTAGATCGGGATAGATGCCAGCGCCCACACCGCCTAGCATGGCAGCGCCCAGGGCAGTGCTCTCTTTGGCACTGACCACCGTCAGCGGGTGGTTGAGAATGCTGGCTTTGATGCGCGTATAGAGGTCATTGTAGGCGCCGCCACCCGCCACATAGCTTTTATTCAAGCGCGACAATCCCATATAGCCCAGGAGCGGCTCCAGCGAGTGGCGCACTTCGTAGGATAAGCCTTCGACCAAAGCGCGGAAGAGCGCACCGCGTTTCATGTCGGTGTGCAGGCCGATAAACGCGCCGCGCGCCAGGGGATCGAGATGGGGCGGATTGGCAAGGCGCAAATGGGGAATGAAAAACGCGCCCAAACTGCCGGCCGCAATCTGCTCGGCCTCGCTAATCAGCGTGGCATAATCGGCATTGGCGGCAAAGCTCTCGCGAAACCAATCCACGCTGGCACCCGAGGTATAGAGCCCACCCACCAAATAATATTTCCCCGCGGCGTAGACTCCCTGTGAATAGCCCTGGCGGCCAAATTGGGGATCGCTGATCGGCTGGTCTACGGGCAGGAAGAGCGCCTCGGCGGTGCCAATCGAGTTGAGCATATCGCCCACTTGGGTGACGCCCACCGCCAGCGCGCCCAAAACGTGATCATGCCCGCCTACGGCCACTTGGGCGCTTGTCGGCAGACCGGTCACATGGGCAACGGCGGGCAGCACAGGGCCAAGAAGGCTGCCGCTGGGTTGCAGCGGGGCCAGGATCGTCGGATCGAGCCCGACATCGGCCAGCAGATCAGCGGCCCATTGACGGCGATGTAGATCCAGGCACAACATGCGCGAGGCGAGCGAGAGATCAGTGGCGGGTACGCCGCAGAGACGATAGGCAATATAGTCCGCCATGTTGAGCCAGCAGCGCGTGCGCGCCAGGATTTCCGGCGCATGATCGCGCAACCAGAGCAGTTTGCAGAGGCCAAGAATCGGTTGCAGCGCCGTACCAGTCACGGCAAAGATGTGGGCATGCCCAATCTGTTGCGCCAGCCAATCGGCCTGGGGTGCCGTGCGCCCATCGAACCAGGCAATCGCCTCATAGAGCGGCTGGCCCTGCCCATCCAGCGGGACGCCGGTCTCGCCATAGCTGGCGACGGCAATGCTGGCAATGCGCCGCGCATCTACTTGACTGGTTACGCTACGCAATCCCCCCACCACCGCCTGCCAGGTCTCTTCGGCGTCGAAATAGGCCCAATTGGGACGTGGATAGTGGGTCGGCGTGCGCACACTGGCCTGGGTCACCGTTGCGCCGGTCGGATCAAAGGCAATCGTCTTGATATTGGTCGTGCCAATGTCAATGCCCAGGATCAGCGGTGTTGCATCCATAGAGAAGATATCCAGTCGCAAGGCAAAATGACTATTGCAGGTTGGTCAGGTGGTCCGTGCGATCATGGCCGTGGAGCCGCCACACTTCGCGACCCGCATGTTCCATATATTGAAAATAGGTCAGGCCGGTGTTTTGCGTCCAGATCTCACAGCGCCGCCAGGGGCCGACATTGAAAACGTGATCAAAGACCGCATCCACCACGCCGCCATGACAAACGGCAATCACGACCTTGTCGCGGTGCTGATCAATCATATCCTCGATAAAGAGACCGACGCGTGTGCGAAAGTGCATATACGTTTCGCTAAATTCCGCGGGCACAACCGATGGGGCAAAGGGGCGCGCCGTGGCCCAATACTCGGCAAATTTGGGCGGCAGTTCATTCGCAGACCAGGGCGTGTGATCGGCGCGGTTGTTGCCCACTTCGCGCAGCCGGTCATCAAAGCGAATCGCGCATTGATAGGCGCGCGCCACATGTTCTGCCGTTTCGCGCGCACGGTGCATGGTGCTGGCATAGAGTATATCGGGCGGCGGCACATGATCGGGCAACCATGCGGCCAATGCCGCGGCCTGGCGCTGCCCCAACTCGGTGAGCAGTTCATCGCCATTTCTGCCTTGCCATTCCGGTAGATTCACATAGCTCTGGCCGTGGCGGATCAGATAAAGATGCACGATATTTGTCGCTTTCTGTTGGGTAGGAGCGGCAGTAGTAAAGACTTCAGTCTTTATCTCCTCTAAAAACAAAGACTAAAGTCTTTACTACCACCTCAAAAGGTAATGCGTTTCAAACCTTCGGCGTATCCAAAGCCAGCTTCTTCGCCCGCTTTGCGCGCCCGTTCACGAATGCGTTCATCGAGCTTCTGGCGGTCGGTGCCCACCTGGCTGACATGACAGGCCAAGGCGGCAATCCGTTTGTCAATGGTTGCGGTGACATCTTCCCAATAGTCGATATAGTCGGTCCAGAAGAGGTAGAGTTCCTTGACGCGCCACGGTTCCTCGTCCCCTTCCAGTTGTTCGGGGAAGATGTGCCATTCGCGCGCCGCCCAGAAGCCATCCAGCGCGGCATAGCCCGCGGCACGGTGATCAGGGTGCAGTTGATAGCGGCGCCACGGGTCGATGGCCATGAGAATATTCGGCTTGTGTTTGCGGATCAGGCCCGCCAGTTGGCGGCGCAAATCGATATTACTCTCCAGCAAACCGTCGGGGTGGCGCAGAAAGATCACTTGCTGCACGCCCAGTTCTTGCGCCGCCGCCCGCTGTTCTGCCTCGCGTTGGGTCGCCAGTTGACCTGGACGGATATCCGGATTCTTGCTGCCTTTATCACCGCTTGTCAGCAAAACATAGGTGATCTGCTTCCCGGCCTCTGCCCATTTGGCAATTGTACCACCACAGCCAAATTCGGGGTCATCCGGGTGTGCCGCAATCAACATCACTCGATCCAGGGTTTCCGTTGTTTCCGTCATGAGATTATAGACTCCTAACCAGTGGATTGATTGAATGTGTAGTAAAGACTTTAGTCTTTCTCTGAAGCAAACAAAGACTAAAGTCTTTACTATACTTGCATCGCGCAACATTTCACGACTAGTACAGTGCGGCTCAAAAGAACCAATCGTTGCGAAATCAGGTTTCGTAGGTCACGTTTGCAACGTGACAATCTGCCCAAGGCCACCACACCGGTTTACCGTATGGTTTGCAGGCAACGCGCCTATCACGTACCAAACGTGACCTACAACCGCCATCGTGCCTGAATTTGGGTAAATAGCCCGCGCTCTATTTCAGTCGTCTTGTACCAGTTGCCAATCAAACAAGGCACCGGCCACCCAGGTGGGCGGCGGCGCGTTATACATGCCCGACGCATCGGTATAGGTGAGATCGAGAATTTTGCCCTGCATGGGCCCGCGGATGTAGCGGAAGACCTGACCCGCATCGCGCGCATCACTCTTGGCACGCACGCAATGTTGGTTGTAGCCCCAATAGTCGCCCCGCGCCAGCAGATCAATGCCTTTTTGCAGCGTTTTGCGCGCCAGATCCAGCCCACCCGCTTCAGGGGCCAAGGATTCTTCCGGCGGCCAACCATAGCCCAATCCATGATGAAAGGCATCTGCCGTCGAGACGATCACAGCGTCCTCGCACAGGCGCGCCAGTTCATCAATGCCCGGCAATTCCTGGGGCTTGCCTCCCGCCAAATAGGGATAGCGTTCGATCACGGCGGGGCCTTTGCTGCCGCGCCGCTTGGTCTCGGCTGCCCAGAAATGCCGCCAACTGATCAACACATGATCATGCCGCCACTCCTGGCGCTCGCCGTCAATGCCTGGGCCTTGAATGCCCCAGTAGATCTCATCTTTGGGCGCGCCGCCATGGGCCACGCGAATGCGCGCCTGATCCATGGCCGCGGCAAAGGCATGCACCACGCTGATCACCACCACGCGATCGGCGCCGCTGTCCAACGCGGCATTGACCGCTGCGGCAATCTGGTGGCCACAATCCAGCACCCCGGCATGGGGGAACACCACCACACCACCAGCGCGCAACGTCGGTGCCAGATCCCACCGGCGCGCTTGATCCAGCAGGCGATAGGTGCCCGCTTCGCCCAATTCGGCATGTTCGCGTGCGTAGATCGCCTGAATCCGGTCGCGCATGGGAATACGTTCGAGTGGCATAGGCAATTCCTTTATTCAGCTCTGCCGGATCAGCTAGACCCTACAGATTTCAGGTAGCGAGTGCGATAGAGTTCTATTGTAGCCCAACTCATGCCCATTGGAAAACAAAAACGCCGCTGGCATTGGGACGGATGGTCCACAATGCCAGCGGCAGAAAGGTTATTGATTTAGTTGCGCGGAAGACGAAAAGCGTTGCGGTTAGTTGCTCTGGATTTGCTTGCGCACTTCGATACGTTTCGGTTTCACCGATGCAGCCTTGGGAATGGTTAATGTCAAGGCACCATGCTCGTTGACCGCCTCAATTTGGTCGACATCGACATTCTGCGGCAGGGCAATTGTACGGGTGAAACTACCCAGGCGGCGCTCACGCAGGTGATAGTTCTCTTCTTTAATTTCGTTATCAGCCTTGGTTTCGCCGCGGATCGTCAACAGTTTGTCGGCGACGGTGATCTCGACATCTTCGGGCTTGATGCCAGGCACCGACGCCCGCACCACATACTTATCATCCTGTTCGGCAACGTCCAGGGCCAACGAATATGCGTCACCACGCTGCCAAACAGTCGATGTATCGTTCAAAGATTCGTCCAAGAAGCGATCCATCATACGGCGTACATTCGCCATTTCGCGGAAGGGTTCCCAACGTGTTAAGGTTGTCATATAAGTTATCCTCCTTAGAAAAAACTCTAGTCAAACTTAACTTTACTCAACTTGGAAACTTAACTCAATCGTAAGTAGTACGCCAACGTTAAATTCGTGTTGAATGAATTCAACACCTGCGACGGGAAACGTGTTTAAACACGTTTTCTATCCCAGGCTCTGAATGAATTCAGAGCAGCAGGTGATGAAATTTAACGTTGGCGTAGTAGCGAGGTCGTCATCAGCACCTCTGCTTTTCACTTACATCTAAGCATAGCAGGGCTTTGTTAGAACGGGGTTGACGAAGCATTAGAACCAAGTCAACAAATTGTCAGAAAAATGTTTACAGCAATTCCGAAAAAAGTTCAAAATGCGATGACCGTTGTCGAAGGTTTGACGAATCATACGGCAATTGTGCGGCAATTGTGCGGCAATTGTGCGGCAATTGTAGGTCACGTTTGGTACGTGACAGGCTCGTTCCATGCAAACCATACGGCTTGTAGCCAGACAAGCGAGCATGTCACGTTGCAAAGCAAACGTGACCTACGGTAAACCAGCCAATGTAAAAACAGCCCACTTGGCAAGCAAGCGGGCTGTTTTTTAGACCGTAAGGGTCTACAAGACCCTTACGGTCTCTATGCAAATCGGGACGCTTACGCTTCCAACGCTTCAACCGCCGTGAAGATCAACTCGTCATTCACCACATCAACCCAGATATGCTCCCCATTCATCACCTTGCCCTCTAGGATCTGCACGGCCAGCGGATCGGCGATGCGATGCTGGATCGCCCGTTTGAGGGGGCGCGCGCCAAAGGCTGGGTCGTAGCCATCTTGCACGATCAAGGCTTTGGCCTTGGCAGTCAGTTCGATGGTGATGTTGCGTGCCGCCAACAGTTTACGCAGCCGGCCCAACTGAATCTCAATAATCGAGGTCAGTTGCGTTTGTTGTAGCGCATGGAAAATCACGATCTCATCCACGCGGTTCAAGAATTCGGGCCGGAATTGTTGGCGCAAAACCTCGCGCACACGCCGTTCGACTTCTTCATCCACACCGGCCACGTCCAAGATATATTGGCTACCCAGGTTGCTCGTCATAATGATCACCGTGTTCTTGAAGTCTACCGTGCGCCCTTGACTGTCAGTCAGGCGACCATCATCCAGCACTTGCAAGAGCACATTGAAGACCTCGGGATGCGCCTTTTCGATCTCGTCAAAGAGCACCACCGAATAGGGGCGCCGGCGCACGGCCTCGGTCAACTGACCCCCTTCGTCGTAGCCCACATAGCCAGGCGGGGCACCAATCAGCCGGGCCACCGTATGGCGCTCTTGGTATTCACTCATGTCGATGCGCACAATGTTTTGCTCATCGTCAAAGAGAAATTCGGCCAAGGTACGGGCCAGTTCGGTTTTACCCACGCCCGTCGGCCCCAGGAAGATGAAGCTGCCGATGGGCCGGTTTGGATCTTGCAGGCCGGCGCGACTGCGCCGAATGGCCGCCGCGATCACGCGTACGGCTTCCTCCTGACCGATCACCCGCTCATGCAACACTTCTTCCATGCGCAAAAGTTTGGTGCGCTCGCCCTCCAGCAATTTGGAGACAGGAATGCCGGTCCATTTGCTGATCACGGTGGCGATCTCTTCGCCATCGACTTCTTCTTTTAGCAATGCGCCTTTTTCTTGTAACTGCTGCACGCGTTCCTGGGCTTGTTTCAATTCATTTTCCAAAGAACGCATTTTGCCATAGCGCAACTCAGCGGCTTTTTGCAGATCATAGGCACGCTCGGCCTGCTCGATCTGGGTGCGGATGCTGTCGATTTCCTCTTTCAAGCTGCGCACATCGGCAATCGTTTCGCGCTCGGTTTCCCAGCGGCTGGTCAACTGAATGCTTTGCTCTTTCAGGTTTGCTAGTTCACTTTCCAAGCTTTCCAAGCGTTTGCGGCTGGCCTCATCGCTCTCTTTTTTCAGCGCCTCGCGCTCGATCTCCAACCCCATCACGGCGCGGTCGATCTCGTCCAGCACTTGCGGCTTGGAGTCGATCTGCATACGTAAGCGGCTGGCGGCCTCGTCGATCAGGTCAATCGCTTTGTCGGGCAGAAAGCGCTCGGTGATATAGCGATCACTCAGGGTCGCCGCGGCGATCACAGCCCCGTCGGTAATGCGCACGCCATGATGCACTTCGTAGCGCTCTTTCAAACCGCGCAAAATGCTAATCGCATCTTCGACACTGGGCTGATCCACAAAGACCGGCTGGAAGCGGCGTTCCAACGCGGCATCTTTTTCAATGTGTTTGCGGTATTCATCCAGTGTCGTTGCGCCGATGGCGTGCAATTCACCGCGTGCCAGCAAGGGCTTGAGCATATTGGCGGCATCCATCGACCCCTCGGCTGCGCCTGCGCCGACCAACGTGTGCATCTCGTCGATAAAGAGGATGATCTTGCCCTCGGCAGATTGCACTTCGGCCAGCACGGCTTTGAGGCGTTCTTCAAATTCGCCGCGATATTTGGCACCGGCCACCAGCGCGCCCAGATCCAGCGCAATCAACTGTTTGTCGCGCAGACTGGTGGGCACATCGCTATTGACAATCCGTTGCGCTAGGCCTTCTACAATCGCGGTCTTGCCCACACCCGGCTCACCGATGAGCACCGGATTGTTCTTGGTGCGCCGGCTCAGGATCTGGATCACCCGGCGAATCTCTTCATCGCGCCCGATGACCGGATCGAGCTTGCCTTTGCGCGCGTCGGCGGTCAGATCGCGGCCATATTTGGCGAGGGCTTCATATTGGGCTTCGGGGTTGACATTGGTCACGCGTTGGCTGCCGCGCACACTGGCCAATGCCTGCATGATCGCGTTGTAATCGACGCGGTGCCGATTCAACAGATCGCGCGTCTTGCCCGATGTCGAGGCCATAGCCATGAGCATGTGCTCGGTCGAGACATACTCGTCTTTCATATTGGCGGCGATCTTCTCCGCCTCTTGTAGAATCGCCGTTAATTCACGCCCGATCCCCGTCTGCATAGATGCACCGGCTGCGCGTGATTTGGCCGCTAGAGCTTGTTCTACACTGCGCTCAAGCAGCGCAGGATCGGCACCGATGCGGTTGATGACCGCGGGCACGACACCCCCTTCTTGCTGCAATAGCGCCAGCAGAAGATGTTCTGGCTCAATCGCTGCATGTTGGTATTCTTGTGCCTGGCGTTGGGCCTCGGCCAAGGCAGCCTGGGCTTTTTGGGTATATTTATCAAAACGCATAGAGTTTCCTCCGACAATAGATTTTCTACTACTTTTGTATATAGTATACGCTCTCAATGTTTGATCCACGCATGTGGGGTGTTAGTGTTGTGTAAGCAATCTGCCAAAGCGCCTCGTTTACTGGACTCGGTTTTCGTAGGCCCGATTTGTAACCAGAGATGTATCATCGATCAAGGCCTTGTCGCGGGGAAGTGTACAGGCTTTGGGCAGCTTGTTATGTTGTAACGTGACCTACATTGAATCGGGCATAATTTCGTTTACTTGTAACTAATAGAATTCAGAGCCTGGGATAGAAAACGTGTTTAAACACGTTTGCCGTCGCAGGTGTTGAATTCATTCAACACACGAATTTAACGTTGGCGTACTAACAACCCCTCCCACACCCCTTATCTTTACCCACATCTTTTTGTGCCAGGGATGAGTAGCAGTTTAAAGGAGGTTGGCTGCACCTTACGATCATGTGCAACCTGTGCCAAAAGGTGGGGGTGGCTTGGTAGTTACGTTTACTTTTGAACAATTTGCACGAAAGGGTACTCCCTGCTATGCTATGGCTTTATTTATACCGAAGATTTTCTGATGGAATATGCGCCATGCAAGCCTATCTCATCCGCCGTACACTGCAAGCGATCCCGCTGCTATTGATGCTGAGTATGCTACTCTTTCTGCTCGTGCGCGCCGCGCCCGGCGGGCCCTTGGCGCAGGCCGAACGTAACCCCAACATCTCCACGGCGCAATTGCAACAACTGCGCGAACGGTTAGGGCTGGATCAGCCGCTCTATGTGCAATATGGCAAGTGGATGAGTGCCATCGTCGTCGACAGAGACTTGGGCAATTCGATCAAGAGCAATCGTCCGGTAGCCGAGATGATCGGCGAACGTGTGCCCAATACGCTGCTGTTGGTCGGCGTTGCCTTTGGCTTGACGCTGCTGCTGGCGATTCCCTTGGGTGCGCTGTCGGCGCGCCACCAATACTCCTGGTTTGACTATACGGTGACGACGTTCACCTTTGCCGGTCAATCGGTGCCGATTTACTGGCTCGGCCTGATGTCGATCCTTGTCTTCTATGTCTGGCTCGATAATCCGCTGAGCGGGGGGCCACTGCTGCCGGTGGGTGGCATGTATTCCCTGGGCGGCACGCGTAACCTGGGTGATCTGCTCTGGCACATGATTCTGCCCGTAGGCACGCTGTGTTTGGCCTGGATCGCCTGGTATTCGCGCTTTTTTCGCGCCAGCATGGTCGAGGTCTTCAACGCCGACTACATCCGCACGGCGCGCGCCAAAGGCTTGGCCGAGCAGCGTGTCACCTATGTCCATGCCCTACGCAATGCGATTATGCCGCTGGTGACCATGATCGCGCTGGACTTGCCCAGTATGTTCGCTGGCGCGCTCTTTGTCGAAACCATCTTCTCCTGGCCGGGGATGGGGCGGCTCTTTTGGGACGCGGCGCGCGGGCGCGATTACCCAGTACTCCTGGGCGTGATCCTGATCAATGCCGGGTTGATTGTGGTGGCGAATCTGATTGCCGATCTGCTCTATGCGACGATCGATCCCAGAGTAAAGTACCAATAACCATAGATGCCAATGACTGTCATAGATGAGATTGCGGTGAGCAAGCGTACTTTATCGGACGAGCGCCAGGCGCAAAGTTTAACCGCGCTGACCCTGCGCCGCTTTCTACGTCACCGCGCCGCGCGCTTTGCGCTGGGCGTCTTGGCGCTGATGGTGCTGAGTGCATTGGTTGCGCCGCTCAGCCCGTACGAGCCGACGGCGCAAAACCCGGCCAATGATCTACAGCCACCGACGGCGACCCATTGGTTTGGCACTGATGATCTGGGGCGCGATGTGTTGACACGCGTGCTCTATGGTGGGCGCATTTCGATCCTGGTGGGGCTGCTAGCAACCCTGCTGTCGACAGCAATTGGCGTTATCGTGGGCGCGCTAGCCGGCTACTTTGGGGGCTGGCTCGATAATCTGCTTATGCGCGTCACCGATGCTTTTCTGAGCTTGCCGACGCTTTTTGTGCTGATTTTGATTAGCACCATGTTGCGCGAAGTGCCAGCGCTCAGCTTGAGCAACAGCGTGGCGGTTGTGATCATTGTGATCGCCGTCCTCTCGTGGATGTGGCCAGCGCGCTTGGTGCGGGGCGCGTTTCTCAGCCTTAAAGAACGTGAGTTTGTCACAGCGGCGCACGCCGTAGGTGTGGGACATGGCCGCATTATGTGGCAACATATCCTGCCCAATACCGTAAGTTTGATCATAGTCCAGGCAACGCTCACCATTGCTTTTTCGATTATTACGGAATCGGGATTGAGCTATCTGGGTTTTGGCATTCAGCCGCCCACCCCCAGTTGGGGCAATCTACTGGCCACGGCACAGGCCTATGCCTTGCGCGCACCGTGGCTAATGATCTTTCCGGGGCTGATGATCTTTATTACAACGCTAGCTGTAAACCATATTGGCGATGGCTTGCGCGACGCATTTGATCCGTTTTCTGTACGCTAGCCAGCCTAGATCAGTCAATCATCAGCATGTTTATCAAACCTGCTTATCAAACCTGCTTATCAAACCTAAGGAGAAAAAGATGCGAAAATTTCATGGGCGAGTGCTTGCGCTCGTACTGCTTTGCCTTGTCTTTACAGCCTGTGCTGCCCCCCAAGCGGAGACTGCCACAGGGGAAGAAACTTCCTCCACCGACGGCGGTCAAGTGGTGTTGATCATTCCCGAAGAACCGGCGACGCTCAACCAATACTTGGCGGTTGCAGCCATTGTGCGCCAAGTGGCCGACGCCACGACCACCGGCTTGACCACAGTGGATGCCGATGGCAACTTTCAGCCCATGCTGGCGACCGAGTTGCCCACCATTGAAAACGGTGGCGTCTCCGCCGATTTTCTCACCGTCACCTGGAAGCTGCGCCCAGGCTTGTTATGGTCCGACGGAGAGCCGCTGACCGCCGATGACATTAAGTTTACCTGGGAAGCCGTTTCGCACCCCGAAAGCGGGAATGTACTCTCCCTAGGCTTTGATCTGATTGACAGCGTCGAGACGCCCGATGATCTGACCGCCATCGTGCATTATACAGCGGTCAATCAGGCCTATCTCCAGCAATTTGTGTTTGGTCTGCTACCACGCCATGCCACTGGTGAACCCGCCGAAATGAGTACCTGGGCCTGGAATCGTCAGCCGGTTGGCGCGGGCCCCTTTGTGATGGGGGAATGGAATGCGGGTGAAAATATTGTCATGGATCGCAATCCCCATTACTATCTGGCCGGTCAACCCTATTTGGATCGCCTGATTTTTACGATTGTCCCCGATTTGGGCGCGCAAGTGGCGATGATGGCCCAGGGTGAAGCGCAAGTCCAGTTGTGGCCGGGCGAAACCAAGGAAGTCTATGCGGAACAAGTGGCTGGGCAAGCTGTGCTGGCCGAAATTCCCGGTCAATGGAATATGGCGCTCTATCTCAATCTGAGCCAGCCTTTCGACGATGATCCCAGTGCCAGCGCACCGCATCCGATCCTGGGCGATTTGCGCGTGCGCCAGGCGCTTTCCCACGCCATCGACTACGACTTGATTGTCAATGAGATCAATCCTGGCGTGTCGGCCACCGCTAGCCCCTTTGCCTATGGCTGGTACGCGTGCGATGTGGCGCGCCCTTATCCCTATGATGTGGAAAATGCCAAAGCGCTGTTGGACGAGGCCGGTTGGGTCGAAGGTTCAGATGGCATTCGGGTAGCGCAGGGTGCCCTCCATGCCGAAGATGGCACACGCCTGACGTTGCAACTCAATGGCTATACCAGCTTCCAGCCACTGGCCAAGTTGGAGGAAGCATTAATCGAGATGTTCAAAGCGGTGGGCATTGAAACCACCATCCAAAACGATGATTTCTCGATTCTCTTTGGCTCCTATGAAGAAGGCTCACCGCGCAAGTTGGGTAACTTTGACATTCTGGTCTATGACGCCAGTCTGCCGATTGAGCCCCAGGCAACAATTCGCAATTCGTTTCATTCTGCGGCGATTCCCTCGCCAGAAAATCCAGCCGGCGCCAACTATCATCGCTGGGTCAATGCCGCTGCCGATGCGGCGATTGAAAAAGCTGGCAACACGGTGGATATTGCCGAACGTCAGGCCGCCTATTGTGAGTTGGCGAATCTGATCGCGATGGAAGTGCCGCGCATTCATCTCTATCTCTTCACCGAGGGCTATGGCGCTTCGACCCGCCTGAGCGGCTACCAGGTTAACATCTGGGGCAGCTTGTCATGGGATGTACAGAATTGGAAATTGGAAAATTAAAAGGCCATGACAAAAGTTGCCGACCTGCTGATTACCAATGCCCAAGTCTATACCGTCGATCCAACCAATCCGCAGGCCGAAGCGGTGGCCGTGTGCGGCAATCAAATCGTTTTTGTGGGCACAGCCAGTGACGCCCAGGCGTGGCGCGGTGCGCAAACCGAGGTGATCGACGCCCAGAACTGCACACTGCTGCCCGGTCTCATCGACAGCCACTTTCATCTGCTGTGGGGATCGCTCAAGCTCGACAGCCTGCAACTGGACACGGCCACCGATCTGGCGCACATGGGCGAGCTGTTACGCGCCTACGCGGCGGCCAATCCAGATCGGGAGTGGCTACAAGGGTTCCAATTGCGCTATCGCATCGCGCAAGGCGCGCAACCGCTGGATCGCCACTTCCTCGACGCGCTCATCCCCGATCGTCCGGCGCTGCTCTTTGCGTTTGATATGCACACGGTGTGGGCGAATACCGCCGCGCTGGAACGGGGAGGCATTTTGCACGGGCGGGCCTTGCCCCCTGGCCATGAAATTGTGATGGATGCGGCCAGTGGCACAGCAACGGGTGAACTGCGCGAACCCGAAGCCTGCAAACCAATCCGCGATCTAATTCCTGAACCAGACGCGGCGCACCAGCGCACCATGTTACGCCAAGGCTTGGCGTTGGCCGCCCAACATGGCATCACCAGTGTCCACAACATGGATGGCAACGCAGAACGCATTGCGCTCTATGCAGCCATGGAAGCCGCGGGCGAAATGACCTTGCGCATCTATGTGCCCTATGACATCAAACCGGAGACCCCGCTCGACGCGATCAGCGAGGCGGTGGCCTGGAAAGCACAATACCAGGGCAGCCATGTGCGCGCCGGCGCGGTCAAGCTTTTTATGGATGGTGTGCTCGAATCGACCACGGCCCTCATGGTGGATGATTATGCTGGTTTGCCGGGCAATCGCGGCAGCGCACTCTATAGCGCCGAACACTTCAATCGCGTTGCCGCCGAGGCCGATCGCTTGGGCTTGCAGATCTTTGTCCACTGCTGTGGCGATGGTGCAGTGCGGCGCACGCTCGATGGCTATGCCTATGCGCGCCAGGTCAACGAGACGCCCGCAGCGCCGCGCGATAGCCGCCACCGCGTTGAGCATATCGAGGTGATTCATCCGGCAGATATTGCGCGCTTTGCTGCGTTGGGAGTGATCGCGTCGATGCAACCGTTGCATTCACCAATCACGGGCAGCGAAGGGGAAGTTTGGCTGGATCGCGCTGGCCAAGCGCGCTGGCCACTCAGCTTTGCCTGGGAAACATTGCGTCAAGCCGGGGCACATCTCGCCTGGGGCAGCGATTGGCCGGTCGTCTCGCTGGACCCCATGCTGGGCTTCTACGCGGCGCGCAACCGCCAACCGTGGGTGCCCCTGCATCCACGGCAGCAACAGCGCATCGAAGATGTGATCGCGGGCTACACGCGCGATGCCGCCTATGCCGAGTTCCAAGAGCAGCGCAAAGGGATGATTCGTGTTGGGATGCTCGCCGATCTGGTGCTCTTTTCGGGCGATCTCTTCATCACGTCACCCGCCGCGATTACCAGCGTCCGGCCCACATTGACAGTCTGTGATGGCCGGATTGTGTTTCGTGCCTAAGCTTTCACGCGCCGGTGTGGATATGATAGGGTAGCAATGGATGAGCTAGACAAGCTGGTCGATACCGTTTTAGAGAGTACCAAGTATCGCCACGTGGCACCCGCGTTGGTGCGCACTGTTGGCGAGCAAGAGTTGGCCAAACGGCGCAACCGCAAAGAAGCGATCAAGGCGACCAAGAATAAGCTGCACCAAACAGTGGGCGCCTATTGGGATGGTCGCCAAGCGTACACAGATTGGCTAGCGACGCTACACGAAGCTTCAGCTACGCCGGACGGGTTGCGTGCCACGTGCCAGACGATCATGGCGCACCATGCCTCGACGCGCGAACGCCTGCCGCTACTGAATGAATTTTACACCACTCTCTTTGCCGATCTGCCGCCCGTTCGTTCGGTGTTGGATCTGGCGTGCGGTCTCAATCCGTTAACCATTCCCTGGATGCCCCTTGCCCCCGGCGCGACCTATCACGCGCGCGATGTTGATGCCCAACAGATGGCGTTTTTACAGGAGGCGTTGCCAATGCTGGGCGTGCAAGGCGATGCCACCGTAGGCAACCTACTCCACCCCGAACCGTTGCCCACGGCGGATGTTGTCTTGCTCTTGAAAGCCCTTCCCTGTCTCGAACAGCTTGATAAGACGATTAGCTCACGCCTACTCGCCACCTTGCAAGCGCCTGTGCTACTCATTTCCTATCCCGCGCAAAGCTTGGGCGGGCGCAACAAGGGCATGAGCGATTTCTATGCCACCCACTTTGGCGCGCTCGTCGCCAATAGTCCTTGGCAGGTGGAGCAGTTTATCTTTGAAAGCGAGATTGTCTTTCGCCTGCACTAAGATCTACCGCACACCCATGATGATGGGCAGAAAGATGGTGGGAACGACGATTTGATGCACGCGGATCGGGCCATAGCGCAGTTCCTGGCCGGAGACTTCCGTTTCAACCAACCAAAAGCGCACGGTTTCAAGCGGCGCATCATAGGCGGGATTGTATGGGAGA
This sequence comes from Caldilineaceae bacterium, assembly GCA_034437715.1. Classification (GTDB taxonomy): domain Bacteria; phylum Chloroflexota; class Anaerolineae; order Caldilineales; family Caldilineaceae; genus JAHBVH01. The sequence continues at coordinate 26,053 of DAOTTR010000464.1, read as the reverse complement.
TCCAATAGATAATCACCGCCATTGCTGCCCTGGCCCAACACCATCGCCGTGGTCATGCGTTGGGCGTGATCGAAAATGTCATCTGTGCCCTGGTAGAGATTGGGCGCAATGATTTCAAGCGTATATTGGCCCGGCAACAAATTGGCAAAGCGAATGTTGCCATTGTTTTCGGGCGCACTGCGCGTGACCTCCTGGCCGTCAGCATCGACCAAGATCACCACGCTGCCAGCCAACAATGCCTCGCCAAGCTGGCGCGCACCATCGCGATTCAGATCATCAAAGACAAAGACGTTGAGCGCCGCGGGCGTGACAAAGCCAGCATCGACATTCTGGACAAGACCGGCGTAGCCAAGCGTGAGAATCACCGAACGACCTTTGATGTCACTACTGCCATTGCCAACAGCCAGAATATCGCTGTCGAGCGCCTCATTGTTGCCTTGATTGCGCAGCGTCGGCAAAAAACTACTGGACGAGATGAAATCGACCGTATACTCCCCACCCGTCGGCGCGGTGAGCCGATACCAACCGGTGATCGTACTCGTGGTTGTGACCACGGGTGTCTGGGTCAGCGTGGCAACCAAAACGACGGTGATGTTGGGAACGAAGGGATCATTCAAGGCGCGCACCCCATCGCCATTTTGATCGCGCCAGACGATGCCAGTCACGCGATCATTGGGCTGTAGATAATCGGCAATGCCATCGCCGTCGGTGTCATCATTGAGCGGGTTGCCATCGCCATTGGCATCTTCCGCTGCCGTCGGAATGCCATCGCCATCATCGTCGGCATCCAAATAGTTGGGTATACCATCACCATCAGTGTCATCGTTGGTAGGATCACCATCATTGTCGGGATCCTCGGCCACGGTGGGAATGTTGTCATCGTCGTCACTGTCACGCAAATCGGGCCAGCCATCATTGTCATGATCGGGCAACGGCGCGGCAATGCCCCCCTGATCTGGATCATAGGCATCGTCCAGGCCATCGCCGTCGGCATCAATGCCACTGGGCAAAACGTCGGCCTGGCCATCGCGATTGGCGTCATGGCCTTCTATGGCATCGGGCACGCCATCATTGTCGCTATCGGGATCGCGTGAATCAGGCTCGCCATCCAGGTCGCTATCCACTGCCAGATCGCCCTCTGCCACATCGGCAATGCCATCCAGGTCATCGTCACGGGTATCACAATCCGGGTCTTCATAGTCCACCAGAAAATCGCTGTCATTGTCAATGCCGTCGTCGCAAATTTCTGGGCCGAATTGGGCATAGAGCGCAGGCAGGGTAGCCACGGGCAAAAAGAGATTGCCACCCAAGCCCAGCAGCAGTGCCAGCAACAGCAACCACCGCTTATGGCGCTGTAGATAGGCGACAGCATGGGTGGCATTCGGTTCTTCAGGCAAGTGCATCCGCGACATTTTTCCTACCATCATCCCTTGCTTCATTGCCAATTTCACCCACGTTTGGGCGCTGGTTGCGCTTGCGCTCTAACGAATCATTGGTAGAAAATTTTTATAGCCCTGGGCAGCAAAGATCAACAGCGCCTGATGGGTCGAGGGCATACTCTCCAGGTTCAATGCTGGCTGGCTATGCAGTGATTTCGTCGGATCAATGCCGCGCCCATCGTCCACATCATTCTCCACCATATTCACCAGCATACCCGCGCCGGCGATCACGTTGACCAGGCCAACATCACTGAGATCCGTTGTGATCAGTAATTGATATTCAGCCGCTGTATAGCCATAAATTTCGATCTGATAGATACCGGCGACTGGGGCAGCAAAACTGATCGTATCTACGCTGCTGCGCAGGTTGCTGCCCCAGGGCGGGCGGCCCGCCGCATGATCCGGCGGCCAGACATAGAGGTCGGGGTCACCGGTAAATGCTTCCAGGTGAATTGTGATCCGTTCGCCAGCCTGCAATAGATAGCGCAGGAAATGCACATATTCCAAATCGATGATTTGGGTGGGCGGCGCATGGTTGACATAGCGCGTATAGGGAAAATGGGAAATGTTGCCCGCCTTGTCTTTGGCCCATGCCTGCAAATATTTCAAGCCGGGTGTTGCACGCAATTGCCAATCATAGGTCGCAGGTGTCTGGTGGTAGGGCAGCCAGGCGGAAAGCTGGGCGATCTGCCATGCGCCGGCGCTGGCAGCGTATTCATATTCCACAAAAGCGACACTCTCCACCCCCGCACTGGGCAGCGGGTCAGAAACCTCGACGGCCACGGTTATCGCTTGGCGGGTGGTGGTGCCCGTGTTATCGCCAATCGAAAAGAGATCGACATGGGGTGCCGTCAGGTCTTGATCGGGGATGACATCACCGGCCCGCACCGTCACCGTGCGCACGAGTAGATTGTTGGTTTCGTTGGCTTCGCCAATGCGATTATCCGGATCGATCTGCACATAGAGCGTGTAGACCCCAGCCGCGGGTGGCGTCCAGGGTACATCCGAAGAGATGGCCGAACCACGCGGCGAGAGCCGTTCGATCAGCGCATCACCCAGCACCTGCCCATTTTGCGCCGGATCGCCTAGATAGAAGCGCACACCGACATCGGTCAGAACGGCTTTGCCACCTTGGCGCTGGACGACAGTGCCCACTTTCACAGACATTCCAGCCACGGGCGTTGCTGGATCCAGCCAAACTTCATAGTCGAAGCCAAAGAGATCATCATCCGTTGGTTCATCATCCGCGTTGCCGTCATCTTGCGGCCCGGCGACATAGTTTTGCTCTACTTCCTGGGCGTCTAGCGCACGATTGTAGATCGCCACCAATTGAATTTCACCCAGCCAGAATTGCAAACCAGCATCATCCGCGGCCAGCCGCAGCAGCGCTTGCGGATCCCACGTGGCAAAATCGCCGCTCATGGCTTTGGTGGCGCGCGCCACACCATTGAGGTAGATGCGCGCCAGCCCTGCAGCGTTGCGTGTAAAGACCAGATGGGTGAGTTGGTGCGCCGGGTTGGCGATGGGTGCGGCAGAGAGCCGGTTGCCCGTGGGTGCTTGGTTGGTGACCAGTTGCGCCGTATAGAGACCCGCAATCTGATTGCCATATTGTTCTTGCGCCAGCAAGAAACTGGCAGTAGCGCTCTCTTTGCTCAGGCTAATCAACGGCGCAAGGAGTGTTTTGCGGCCGCTCCTCTGGCACGATCCACGCTTCCACACTCAATTCACCTGTGGCCTGGGCTGCCTGCGTGAGCTTGTGTGCTGTTCCCGCCGAGGTAATCGCCGTCGGCGTCAGGATCAGCAAACCGCCTATGGTTGGCTGCACATCCGCCGGCACTTGCACGCGCAAGTTCAAGGGTGCGCCGAAGCCAGAGAGATCATGGATGAGCGTTGGATGCGCCAGCAGTGGGGTTTCCGCAAAGGTGTAGAGCGCTTGCAAGCCATTGACCACGCGCGCGCCGGTCACCGCGACCGCCGCCGCTGCCAAGTTGTTGTTTGGATCCGGGTCCTGGCCTTGCGGGTTTGCGACGAGCGCCGAAAAGGTAATCGACTTGCCCGTACGTTCGGCAGCAGCAACCAGTGACCAGTGCAATTGTACACTGGCATTGACGGGCAAAGGGTTAAATGTGCATAGAATTTGCACATCGGCAGCGCGACAGAGCGCGTGATCAGCAGCAGCAGCCAACAGCGTAATCCCACTCGCCAGCGTGCCCGTCAGCATAACCGTGTCGGCGGCATCCGGGCCACGGTTGGTCAGATTCAGCATATAGGTAAAGCGTTCACCCGCGCGAATCGTGACGGGCTCGATCAGGCCGACCAACGCCAGATCGCTTTGCGCGCCGGTAGGCGGCGGCTCGACATCCGGCGCGGGGCCAAATTCAAAATTATCAATTGTAAAAACAAAGCGCCCCGTATCTGCCCCCAGATCCATGACCACTGCGGCGACAGGCTGCTCGGCACGGATCGTCAAACGCTTGCGCGCGCGCATCTGACCCGGCAGGCCACAGGTACCATTCGCCGGGTTGGCCACATCTACCACCGCGGCCACTTCGTTGCCGGCCAGATCCAAGAGGCGCATCCGCACAGGAATGCCTGCGCCCGTTTGAAAATCAACGGCCACGACCAAGGGGGGCTGTAGCGGCTGAGCAAAGGTGGCACGGATGGCAGATGTGCCATAGCCAATTGCGCCACCAGCAAAGTTAGAGCGGCCAGAGCCCAATTTTTGATCACTATCCGACGGCTCGACACAGACACTGGTCGTATTGTTCTTGACCAGCCCCACCACTTCGGTGGTGCCAACCGGCGACGCCACGGTAAAGGTCACGCCGGCACTATTGATCAATTGATAGGGATTCAAAATACGCCGCGGCTCCGCGCCCAGGGGTGGTGACTCAAAGTCAATGAGGGTGGCATGGGTGGCCCCGTCAATGAGCATAGCATGGGCCACGCCATACGAAGCGCTCAACAGCATAACCAGCCAGACCCGGAGAAAAATCGATCGGCGTTTGTTCATGTGCATAAGTATGCCTCAGTAAGGCAGCGTTGTAGGAAGAGACCAGACGCAGAAAATAGCGTAGAACAGCAGTAATGAGTAGCGTCTTAATTCTCTGTTAAGTATATCAATTATACGAGGCGATTGCAAATCATCTAAGACAAACGCCGCAGGAGCAGAACGAGCGCTACCCCAGGGCAGGGTGCCTCATTGCCCCCGGATCACGGGCAAATAGAGATCAAACGAAGGATTGTATACCAGATTAAGGGGAAGTCCGGCGGTTTTCTCATGATCACGCCAAGTAATATAGCCACCCGCATGTATGATCGGCGCGGGCAACGGTTGGGGAGCTTGCGCATCACCGATGCGCGTCACAACCGCTACTGCGCCGACGGTTGCCCAACCACCATCGGCATGGGCGCGATAGTCACGGTTGATCAAGGATCGGGTTGCGGTGACCACAAAGGTATGGGTGATAGTCGTGCCCGGCGCTACGCTGGCCACTGCCCACTGCACGCTATTCCCAATACGCGTGCCGCCAGCAACATAGTGGGCATGGAGGGGAATGGTGTCACTGATCACCAGATTCGTGATGGTGGTCGTTGTCTGGTTGGTGACAATCAGATCGTAGTGAATCGGTTCATACGCTTGGGCACGTGATGGGCCATGCTTGGTCAGGGCCAGGCCCGGTGGTACAGGCGGGCGGCGCAAGCGATAGCGCAGTTGACCGGTTTGGTTCGGCGGAATTTCTAGAGGAAAGTGCCAGTAAATCAAATTACCCGCCGTTGTCCCGGTCATACTGATGCGCGCGCCATGGGTCAGCGGCAAATCGGTGGCTATCCATTCTAGCGGTGCAGGAATCTGGTTAATGATCCGCAGATCCGATAAGGCATGTGGGCCATTTTGATAGGTGATCGTATAGGTAACTTCGCTGCCAGCCACAAGCGCGGTACGTGGCTCATTCTGGAGATATACCCAGGCCAGCCCTGGCGTAGGTGTCGGCACGGGCGTGGGCGAGGCGCTGGGGTGAAGGTCGCGGTTGGCTGCGCCGTCGGCGGCGGCAGTTGCACTTCGATGACCAACCGTGGCCGTTTGCCTGGCTGTGGATCGCAATCGGCTGGTTTACAATCTTTCGACCAAAAGGCGCGTTCGCGTTGTCCACTGTTTTCATCACCCGTGAGCAGCAGGCTCAACGTTGGCGCGCGCGCGCCCCATCATCGATCCAGCTTTGCAACAAGGCCGCCATATCCCACTGATACCAGCCGGGTTGGGTGCCGACGGTGGTCACCGCCGCGTGATCCGGGTTGCGGATCAAACTTGCCTGTTGGTTCCAGGTAATGGTTTCGCTCCACGCACCCTGGAGGCGGTTGACGGTGATCGTCATTGGGGCATCGGTTGACGGTTCGGCACGCGCAAGATAGAGCGCTAAATGGGCCGCAACAACCCTGCTGCCGACTGGCAGTCCGGCCACATCAAATTTAAAGAGCGCACGTTCGGCACCATACGCCGTAGCTTGGTTATAGCCCACCAGACCACACGAAGGCCATTGCAAAGAATAAAGTATGCAGTAGGGGCGGCTTGCAGCCGCCCGTTCGCAGCGAGCCAAACGCGGGGCGGCGGCAAGCCGCCCCTACGCATGATTTTGTTTGGCAAGCGCTGGATCCTTATTGCTTTGCAAGCGCCTAAAGAAAAATCTTCGCGCTCCTTCACGTGCTGCGCGGTAAAATTTTCATCGTTAAACGCTAACAGCTTTCGCGGTCGGGATCACAAGCGGGGGAGGATTGACTCGCTGCTGCAAAATAAAATGTGCGTCCGCCGCCCAACAAGGTGATCCTTGTATACGGTTCAACAGTAACCAGCAAGACGCCCCATTGGTAGGCCCCAGGTCGCATTACGCCCGCCGTATAAAGACCTTGGAATTGCACTGTCAAGTGTTGTTCCTGGGTCGGCGCGGCGATGCCCAATCCATCGACCAACCCATTCTGCTCGTTTTGCCAGATGATCACTTCATAGGCTTGGCCGGGGGGCAAGACCAAGTCGCTTTGCCAGGCAAAGGTCATGGCGTCCACACTGCTGCTCTCGGCTGGCGGTGACAGTAAGAGGAGATCGGTTAGCGCCGATGCGGAACTGGCAAGCGGCGCGGCGGTTGTCCCCACATCAACCGGCGTCGCACTATTTTCGACAACCGCTATCACAACCGTGGGTATCACTGTGGATATCACTGTCGCCGTAGCTGGCGCGCGTGGCGGTACAGTTGGCACGTTCGTTGGGCCAGGCGTGGGCGTCACCGGCAAAATGGGTAATGTTATCAACGCATTCACAGAGGTGGGTAATGACCTAAACGTAGGCACAAAAGCATCAGCCACGGTAGGCAAAGCATCATCCAGATTCACATTGACATGAACCGTCACCAGGGTGCGCGCCGACACGGTCTGTACCGGAGCGCCTGACGTGACAGGTACGCCTGATACCAAGGGTGCCGGTCCATAGGCAAGGGGTGACAGTTGGCGCACGGGCCCCGTCTTGGCATAAACCGTCATCCAACGATCAATGCGCTGATTAACGTGAATGACCAATTGCATGGCAAACGTTACACAAAGAAAAATGAGCAGCACCAACCCAAGCTGCTTCACGGCCTGGCCTACCTTGTCCACATGCCAATGGAGCGCAACCACGCCAGAGACTTGCCCCGCTTGCTGGGGCGCAGTTGCTTTGGCCAGCGTAGCCGCCAGCCATTCTGGTCGCCGGGCATAGCGCAGCGCGGGCTTGATCTGTGCTACGGTCAGTTCGCTGGCACAGAGGATCAACGTATCACTTGGTGCCAACACAAAGTGGTCGGCAGGCAACGCGGTAGGATCGGTTTTCTGCTCGACAAATGCGTGGGGCAACGCTTGAATCTGATAATCCAGCAGGAGTTGGGCAGCGTGGCCCAGCGCGCGATCACGGGTGCGATCGGCAGACAACAGCAACGTCACCTTGTCGTCGCGGATCACATAGGCGCTGACATTGCCGACACAGGCAAGATAGAGCGACTCTTTGATCAAGAGGCCGACAAGGATACGCACATGTTTTTGTTGCCGATGCAAAACCGTATTGGTCTGCCGCAGCGCCTCGATCAGACGACGCACGACAGGCAACGCAATTTCTTGTTGCATGATCGCGTAGAACAAGGCAACAGTTTGCTGGCTGATTGGCGCGGGATGGACAGCATTGTCCTGCTGCATGGTCGTTGTATCGGGGCAGGCAACAGCTTCCGCAACCAGAATGACATGCGCAACGTCAAACAATTCATGGCGCGCTGGCTGAATCGAAAAGGCACTAAATGCCGCGTGCGGCGCGGGGTGCTGTGGCGCAGCACGCACATAATAGGTAGGTTTCATGCCTCACCAGCTCTCTCCATTTCATTTAGCGGCCTCGGTTGTAGACAAATAGATATTCGACTGATCCTAATGTGATGACCGCACCAGGGGGTAAGCGCAGGCCGGCGGGTGGCACAGGTACCTGGTTGACAAGGGTATGGTTAAAGCGCGCTCGGTCAAAAATGATCAATGTGTCATTTTGGGCCTCAATAATACAATGCGCTTCATCGATCGATAGGCTACTCAAAAGTTCAAATCCTATGTCACTTTCCGCAGACAGCACGGCCAGTTTGCTGCCCAATTGGGTCGTCTGGGTATAGAGTGGAATCATGTAGGGCAACCAGGCATCGGTGCCGCGCCGCAAGAGCAGAATGGCCTTGGCCGATTGATATAATTCGGGCAGCGACAGGGATTCACTGCTCCCGCGGATCGCTTTGACATGCGGTAGATTGGCGTGGAATGTGTTGCCATACGTCGTTTGTTGTACGACACGGCCGTATTGATACAGAGCAAAAAAAATCGTAGTAGACGTTAGAACAAATGCAATTGCATAGGTTTCCACGGCAAATGTCGTTGCCGGCAAAGAGAGTAAATCCATATAATCTCCAACGCCTGTAGGCCAAACACTTACAACATTATACCGAATTTTCCCTTTCGTTCTATACGCCAAATTGCCTACTTCGATAGAAAATGCTGAACAGCAAGACAGATGAGGAATTTTTATAGAGTTGGTAGAGGCTAGTAGATCCCAGCGTAAATAAGGTACCCTATTTTTACCATGATGTACACGAGTAACGTGCCTGATTAACGGCCGTGGTATCTACGCCCAACTGTACTAGTGGTGTGGGACACACTAGACCGTGGAATGTCACTGGGCGCGGGGTTCCTATGCAGCACGTGAGGAACCAACATTCCTTATTGAACAATCAATGGCAAAAACAACGTTGAGATTGTTGTCTGTCCAACCCGAAACGGGCCATAGTAATTCTCTTTACCCGAGATTTCATATTCGACTAACCAGAATTCCATCGTTTCATAGGGCCCATCGTAGACAACATTATAGGCAAACGACATTTCATACGCCCCGCCCAAGCTGCCCTGGCTCGGAATCAGATCGGGCGTCAGGCGGATTAGCTCGGCAGACAGGATGGCATCTTGACGCAATAGCCGATAGCCATACGTATTATATTCTGCCGCCGTTGTCCAGCGCACCCACAATCGATCGTCCTGCAACGCAACGGTAAAATCCACCAAACTGATCAACTTGGGGGACTGAAACACGGGTGACGCAAACCGCATATTGGCACCGGGCAGCAACGGCGGCAGGGTCGATGTGCCAGACAAATTTGTGATATAGCCTTCCGAGGGCACGACTTTAATTGAATATTCAGCGGGTATCAAATCCGCAAATTTCGCCGCGCCCTTCTCATCGGCGACCAGACGATCAACCTCATGCCCGGCACTTGTGTAAAGAATTACCAGTGTGTTAGGCACAGCCGGCTCGCCCAATTGACGCTCATTATCCTGATTCACATCTTCATAGATATAGACTGTTACCTGGGCAGACGCGACAAAACCGGCATCTACAGTAAAAGTGTGGTCGGCATTCGCCACAACGAGCGGGCTGTAGCGACCCACAAAGCCTTCTCCTGCATACAAAATATCGCTATCAACCGCCGCGTCGGTGCCTTGGTTGTGCAAGGTAGGAAACATGGCACCAGGTGTCAAAAAGTCCAGAAAATAGGAACCAGCCGCGAGATCAGTAAATTGGTACCAGCCGGTAATCGTGGTGGTAGTAGTCAAGAGTGGTGTCACTGTCAACGTCGATGACAGTGACACCGCTTCCCCGATGGTCAGGGGATAGAGACGAACCAGTGTGTTTGGAATAAACGGATCGTTAAGTTGATGCACACCATCCCAATCGAGATCTTTCCACACCTGTCCCCTAACGGTATCACTCGGCGCTGGCGTGGCAGGCGAACTTGTGTAGTTCGATGCCTCGACGATGCGCAGTTGCAGCGGGTTGGTTGACTCAATCAGGCGTGCCTCTACAATTTTTTCCCCGTTGGGCAGTTCAAGCGATGGGTGCGCAAAAGTGTGTGCGCCTCTGCCCAAAAACAAACAACCGCCAATCATTAAACAGCCGAACAATACGCGCGAAAATATAAATCCTTGAAGCATAGGGTAAGCACTCCGGTTCGAACGAAACGGCTATTCGCGCGCAATCAGGGGCAAAAAAACAGAACCTGACGAATAGCCAGACTGTGGTATCGATATAAGCGCCGGCGTGAGCGGATCGCCGAGCAGCAAATAGACATAGCGCGTCTCCTGGCAACAAGGGGTTGCAGCAAAGAGATAGGCATAGCCAGCCGCCGTCAGTTCACCCATGCGTGCTTGAAAGGCCGCCGACTTCCATAGTTTTCGATGAAAGCCTTGCTGCATCCGATCATGACCGACAGCCACGGTGAGACCGGCAGAGCCCCATATGGCGACGGCACCGCCGTTGGTATGGCGCAAAAAGCGTTCGTCAATGGTGGTACCGCTAGGGGAAATGTACGGAAATTGTGCGGTAAAACAGGTCATCTGCAACAAGATCGGCAACTGCGCTCGATTGGTGAGTTCAAATACATCATTCGCCCCAAACAAATAGGGGGGATCATAATTGGGGTCAGTGGTCGCCAACAGAAAATGATTGCCATGACCATTATAGGTGATGAGTGCAGATCCCTGATTGATTTCATCGATGGTGCGCAGGCGTGCCAGCGTGGCATTGGGTTCGCGCCACAGTTGCGTGACACCATCGGCGCTGGGATCGTAGTAGAGACGCCGCGTAATCACCTGTGGTGGCTGCACCGCGCCGATCCCTTTGCTTGCATCACCCTGCGTGATCAGGTCAGATAGGTATGGGAAATTACCTGCGGGATCGAGAGAGCCATTAACCTGAACATGGTTATCCGCTACATACAGTGCCGTGTGATGCCAGGCTGCCGCCGGATCGCGCTGGGCGCTCGCTTCATAATGCAAGATCTTGTCAACCACCGTTATGAGTTGTGCCTCATCTTGGATCGAAAGCCGTCCCAACCAGATATCCACCAAAAAGCCGGGATCGCTGGTGCGGTCAAGCGGATCAGCGCCATCCAATTGGGCGAAACAGCTTTCACAGGCCGTTTCACCGATCCAGGGATCAATCGGTGCCCAATAGGCCGGCATGAGATTGACATTGTTGATGCCGTCGCGCACGCCCGTGTAGTTGCGCGGATCCAGAGTAGAGTCACCAACGAGGGTGACGGCGATCGGTGCGGGATTCCAATGGCTGACAGCATAGCGCAGAAAGTCGCGGATCGCTGTTGGCGAAACCTGCCCATAGCTCCAGGCATCGTAGATCTGCTGTACATCGATCACCTGCGTTTGATAGCCCTGCTGCCGTCGATGGGCGACTAGCGGGGCCAGGGCGTCATGAAATTGCGCCAGGGCAATATAAAGCGCATCGGCCCCTCCATCTGCCGCAAACACAACGGGACTGTGGCGCGTGATTGTTGGTGTGTAGAGCGTTCCGGCCCCAGATACCAGGTAGGTGCGTGCAGCCGGACCATCTTCAAATTGTACTTTCGGTCCGGCAGGAATCTGGAGAATAACGGGCGCCAGCGGATCCGTAATATCGTACAAGGTGCGTTCAGCTGGCAAATTCTGCAACTGATAGCGCCAGAGGCCAGGAATACCCCAAAATACCGCGCTCTGGTTGCGAAAATCGAGCCGCACAGGCTGTTGCCAGGCCAGCTTATCGACGCGGATCATGCTAGGATCGAGCACAGCGATCAATACAAGGTCTACTTGGTCGGTCTGGACGGTGCGGGTAAAGGTATGCTGCCAATTTTCATAAAAGTTCTGGTTCGACCAAGTAAGCGGTTGCACAACCGTACCCAAATTGATATGTAGTGTGTGGGTGGCAATCGAGCGGGCACTGCCCGTCAGCGTAAAGACCGAGGGCAGAATACTGCCCTGTTCCAACGGCAAGGCATGGGTCAACGTGATCGATGTGAATGGGTAGCCCGCCGGATCATCTGGGCGCACTGTCTCGATTTCCAACTTTGCGCCAAACCAATGATCGCCATCCACACCCGCCATATTGGATTCATAGATCTGATTGGCTTCCCACAGCCCACGCTCATAGGCGCTGTGACGCAGTGTAGCACTCTTGGGAAAGGCATTGCGCGTCGCCATGCGTAGGTTTACTTGGGGTGCGGCAAGCGGGGTACTCGTTAGCCAGTAGGTGTCTGTCGCATTCCAGCGATCACCAACCTGTAGACTATTTTCCGCCGGGCGCGCATAGAAACGTATTTCGGTCGCAGTGTCGAGAAGTCCATCCCCATCGCGGATTTCCAGCGGCAGCACAGTGCCTTGATAGGCGAGTTGTAATTCATTCAAGACGGTCGATGGACTCATGCCAGCCGCCAGCAGCGCTGCCCCCAAAACGCGTTGGATGCCCGCATGGCTCACCTGTAATTTGAATGCGTTTTGCACAGCGGCGGGATTGGTTGGCCCCACAGCAGGTGGTTGCAACACCACTGGTTGATTCGTAAAACTTGTAAAGTCTGCAAGTGACGCGTCCGCACTTTCTTGTATCTCACCAAGTGCGAGATCGCCAGCGACGAGCTTGGCACCTGGAATGATTGTGCGGATATTCAGTGCAACCTTTGTGAGTCCATTCTCAACATAGAATGGACTCACCGCGATCACACCCAGGTGCGCGCCGCGCATCCAGCCGGCGCGCAACAAAAAAACTGGGGCGGTGGGGACAGTCTGCACTTCGCGCAAGGTGGGCGGCCCCAAGGTTTCCCACCCATCAACCGCCGGGATGAGTGGCGCAGCGAGCGGCCATGTGCCGGCCCAATGTTCTGTTTCCAGGTGCATCATCTGGGGTGTCACCGGCTCTGCAGCAACAAGCAAGACAGGCACGAGATACATGGGCAGCAGATAGTCGCCAAAGCGCGTTTGGGGCACTTGCTGAGAGATGGTCGTCCACAGTTGCTCGGCGCGCTGTGCAGATGGGGTGCTAGCGACCACAGCAGGATCGATCTGCCAGGTCAATGCCATGCCGTCAGCGGTATTCTCAGCTTGATAGGTGATGGGCGGAGCCAATGAGGAGATAGGTTCGACCACTGGCATGGCAGTCGCTGACGGCGTTGCTATTTGCGTTGTCGGTAGGGGAACCGCCGCGGGAAGGATTTGTCCCCATGCAGCTACTGGACTGATAAAAAACCAAAACGCTAATAATAGACGCATAACTTTTCTTTCTTACTCAACCAAAGTATTCCCACTTAGATCAGACCATCACGCTAGTAGATCCCGGCGTAAATAAGGTACCCTATTTTTACCATGATGTACACGAGTAACGTGCCTGATTAACTGCCGTGGTATCTACGCCCAACTGTACTAGGATTGCCGCTTCGCTTGGCGAAATGATAGGCTGGGGTAATGTCGGGCTCCTATCAGCTGCTATCTAAAACAAAAATTTGTTAACAACGAGAGTGAGCAGCGAGCACAAGTCTGTGCTTTGCTCTCGTTGTTAACAAGCGTACGGCGCTATCGACATTGTTACTAGCTATCGCTGAACAAATGTCCATTACGCCTGATTCAACGCAATGACTTAGCGCATTACCAGTGGCAGGTAGAGCGCTGGCAGCAAAATGCGGAAGGGGCCATATTGATTTTCGCTGCTATCCAATTCCATTTCCAGCAGCCAGAAGTGTAATTCATCCAGGGGCGGGTCATAGACCGGATCATAGGGCATTTCGACCTCATAGACACCACCCGGGCTACCTTGGCTCAAAACCAGATTGCTAGTCAGCCGCGTGGATGTGGCAAAGCCCGAGCCAGCACCCAAATAGAGATGGAAACCACGGGTATTCTCTTCTAACGCCGTTTCCCAGCGCAGCAAAATAGAGCCCTTTTGCGGAATGACAAGAAAGCTTACCAGATCAATGGCTTTGGGATCATCGGGCACCCCTGTAGCGGTTTGAGCAATACCGACCTCTTTGCTAAGGCTACCACCGACATCCAGCGGTAATAGGATAATCGGATTCGTAATCAACATCTCGAAGCCATCGGGTGGCGTTACACGGACATCATACTGCGCCGGTGTCAACCCATCAATCGTAAAGATGCCATCGGCATCAGCCACGACACGTGTAATTTCATTGCCGGCTGCATCATAAATCACAATGGTTGCATTGGGAACGGGGTTTTCGCCATCTTCCCGAACACCGTCGCGATCGCGGTCATTAAAGACGATTAGCTCGATCGAAGCCGGCGCAACAAAGCCAGCGTCACGCAGGAACAGTGCATTCGCCGCGCCGGTTTCAATGACGGTTGTCTGGCTTTTCAATGCCAACCCAGCACGCACACCATCGCTATCAATGGTCGTATCAGCGCCTTGCAGGGCCTTGGTCGGTACGAGATCGCTAGGGGCCAGAAATTCCAGATAATAGCGACCCGGTGTCAACCCCGGCGTCTGGAAGCCACCCAAGCTGTCGGTGGTCATGGTCAAGAGCGCCGTGTTGCTGACCTTTACCGCGCGCGCAACCGTACCCGCCGGATAGAGAAGCACCGTTACGTTGTGAAGACCCACTTCGTTCACCTGGCGTACACCATCGCCATTTTGGTCGTTCCAGACGATGCCTCCAATTTTATCGTTGTTGATATCCCCGCTAGAACAATCTGCTTGCGCCGAACCATAGTTGCCAATGTAGGCATTATTGCGATTAATCGTATAGACATCAATCTGGTTGCCAGGATTTGTCCCCATCGAGTTGGGCAGTTGATTGAAAGGATCTGTATCATTTTCCATCAATCGGGTAATTCCTAAACAGGCACCGGTATTGCGGAAGGTGAATACTTTGACTTCTTGGCCGCCTACCCAATCATAGACACCGTAGTCACCTCCTGTAAATGAAACGACAAACGATAGGTAATCAGAAGATCGATCCTCAATTGGCGCATCAATGCGTGAGGTCAACGACCAACTCGTACCTGGGACGCTGCTCAGCAAGTTGGCAATCATAAATCGATCCGCGCCGACACCATGTGGCACTTTGATGGTCATCTGGGATGTCAAGGTCAGGATGGGCTCATTAGGTGTACCATTAGGCCGCATGAAGAGTTCATAGATACCATTGTTGTAGGCAATCGCGAACTCGATACCAATCGAACTCGTCGGTAATGGCGTCACCGTCGGCGGGGCCGTGGTACTGGTCGCGGTGGCCGTTGGTGTTGCGCTGGGTGGCACCGACGTTTTCGTCATGGTCGCTGTTGGTGTTGCGCTGGGTGGCACCGACGTTTTCGTCGCGGTTGCCGTGGCGGTTGCCGTGGAGGGGACGGTCGTATTCGTCGCCGTTGCGGTCGGGGTGGCTGTGGACGGAACAGTCGTATTCGTCGCGGTTGCCGTAGGGGTCGCCGTGGATGGCACGGTTGTATTCGTCGCGGTCGCTGTGGGGGTCGCCGTGGATGGCACGGTCGTATTCGTCGCCGTTGCCGTTACCGTAGGGGTGGGGGGAATTGCGCAATTCGCGCCAACAACAGGATCCGGGCCATAGTTACCGATATAGGCATTTTCGTCGAGTTTATCGATACCCATGACGGTAATCTGATTGCCCGGATTAGTACCGGCAGAGTTAGGATCTATGAAAGGATCTGTATCATTGTTGAAGAGCGCAAGGGGTCCTAAACATGGCCCACCGTTCTGAAAGGTAAAAACTTTGATTTCCTGATTTGCAGTCCACCCGAAAGCACCCCGATCATTCGCCGGAAAAGCGATCCCAAAAGAGAGATAGTCAATGGTCGGCTCTTCTGCGGGCGCATTAATGCGAGACCCAAGTGACCATTCAGTGCCGGCTACGGTACTCTGTAGATTGATCACATTAAATGCATTCGCGCCGACGCCATGCGGCGCTCTGATCGTCACCTGTGCAGTCAGGGTTAAGCTGGGCGCATCTGGGGTAATATCGGGTGTCATGTAGACTTCATACGTGTCGCCGATAAGCACGAGTTTGAAAGCAATGCCATCTGTAGTAGGTGTTTGCGCATACAGGGTAGGCGTCATAAAGCTAGCGAATATCACCACCCAGGTGAGAACGCCAACCCATATACGCCACTTCCGAGAGAAACCTTTCACAATTACCTCCTTAGAAAATCAATGATTTGTACAGAATTTTGTAGTCGATGGAAATTGATAATTGTCTAAATACGCCGCCGCGAATACATGGCCGAGCCTATATTCCACTGAGAAATTCTTACTTCCCAACCGCGATTACGCGCCTTTAAAAGTACACAGACCATAAAACTCACTTTGGTAAGGCGACTTCGCTACGGCATCTGCTACCATCGTATAGGGAGATTTATGCATTGTAAATCCAATATAAATCCGATCTTGGGTAGTAAGACAAACACTGGATTTCCTATGCGCAGCTGCGATTGGGTAAGAAAATGAAGAATACTGTAGATGCAGGTGGATTCGCATACCCAGCAATTTGCAGACGCCAGGCATGTCCAAATGAGCTGATTAGTAGGTAAATCAAACAGTTCAATAAAAATAGTAAGTGTTGCACACTGGAGGTAGAGACCAACATTATGGTACAAATCCTAGAGGTAGCATCGGCCGCGCGGAAGACTATAGTGATCGAGTGCGCAAACAGGCGACGATCTTCTGGGCCAGTACTATTTCCAGAAACGTAAAAAGGTTATCCGCACAGCTAGAAACTGCATAATATCCGCAGCACTAGGCTGGCATATACACAGAACGTATATGCCAGCCTAGCACTTGGTACATCCCCACGGCAAAAGGATTCTTCGGGGTAGAATCTTGCTGTCTTCACTTCTGCCATGCTTTGTGAGTCAATCGATTAGCGGTTCACCAACGGCATAAAGATCTTGTTGATCAGCGTATCGACATCGACTACTTCTGCACCGCAATTTGCCGCATCGCCATAGTTGTTCGCATACAGATTGCCTTCGCGGAAGCCCAACACGTCGATCTGGTTCCCCGGATTGGTATTCGCCGAATTGACTGGGGCCATGAATGGGTCACTATTGTCTAACAGCGCGACAGAACCCAAGCAAGTCCCTTCGTTGGCAAAATTGAAGACTTCGATCTCTTCGCCTGCCTTCCACTGATACGCCTGGTGATTTCCTTCGGGGAATTCAACGGTGAAGGAGATGTAATCAGCGTTCTGATCTTCGCTAGGTGCATTGATGCGCGACGTCGATGACCAATTGGCACCTTGAACTCCATTTTGGATATCAATCACCTTAAAGCTGTCGGCATCAACGCCATGTGGCACCTTGAGTGTTACCTGGCCTGTTAATGTCAGGTTATACTGCTCTGGCGAGGCATTAGGCTGCATATAGACGGCATAGCGCCCATTGTTATAAGCCACCTTAAACGCAAACGCAGCGTCCGCATCTGTGGCAGCAATCGCATTATCGGCAGCGAATGCCGCTTGCACTGGAGTCAACCAGATCAGCAAAGCACCAGCCAACAAGGCGATTTTGTATTTTAGACGATTCATTACGTGCTCCTTAAACTCGTTTGATGAAAGTGTGCCTAGCAGGTCATGGCTGCTACATGGACATAATTGGTAAATTACTCATGCCCATGTAGCGATTCGACACTATCGACTACCCATAGAATAGAGTCTGCTTATACCATTGCCATGTGGCCTGCAAAGGCTAAACTATCCCTAGTAGCAAAGCTACTAGTGAACATCATAGCCAGTCAGATTCCGAAAAATTACCCGCTATGATGTCCAATCGTAGCTTTGAACTCGCCTTACGGCAGCTGCTGCAGAATGATATAGTTGGCAGCTAACGTGGTGTTAACTGGGTGGCTATACACATTCGCCAAGATTGGGTTGAGATCATTGTTTGGCCCTGCCGCAATCGTTCGACCGTCCATGCTGACATCGGTTGGCCAGTACCCATAGACGATGTAGTTGGCAGCAAAGTTAAAGTTCTCTGGGTCACCCAAAACTTTGATCAAAACTGGGTTGACATCATTCAAGGGACCGGCAGCAATGACAGCTTTGTTGACATTGGTATTGCCGCTCCACAACACACGCACATTCCCAATCACCTTCATTGGATTGGTACCAAAGACAGGCGTCGCTGAGATTGTAAAGTCAGTCAATGGCGTAGCAATCGTGATCAAAACCGTGTTCGCACTCATCACGCCCAAGTGGTTGCGATGACGCACGGAAACGAAACGGTTTTGATTGTTGAAGCTGTAAGGAACATGCAGCACAGTGACGCCATCTAGGCCAACAACATCACCGTCACGCTGAACCAAAGCCGCACGGGTTGCGACCACAGTACCCATCGCTGCAGAATCGCGCAGTTCCACAAACACCCAGTCCACAATCGCGTTGTCACCCGTAACGCTAAAGATGCTCGAATTCACGATTTCACCACCACCACCATTGACACCACCACCATTGAGATGTGTGAAGCCAGGCATCCCGGTGTAGGGTTCGGTGGTTGGAATGAAGCTCTGCATACGCAAATTATCACGCATCAAACCGGCACTCGCCACATAGGGTCCGCCCAAGAAGACCTTGATCGGCAAGGGCAGCAAGGTCTCGGCGACGGGACCCAAGTCTACGGGGCCGGGATCGGTGACGAGCGGCGGCTCGCCGGGCACAGGATGATCAGTCGTAACTTCTGGATCGACGATCAGTTCGGGCATCGGCTGCAATGGCGTAAGCGGCACATTGAAGACCGATTCTTCGCCAGGGGCCAAAGGACCATCGCTGACACAAGTGACGGTATAACCAGCCGCAACCGAGCCGGTGCTCGTACAATCCCACGGACCGTCCGTGAAGGTCGGTGGCACAGACACGTTCGGTGGCGTAGTCAGGGTCGCGGTGATTGGACCGGTGGTCGTAGCGTCACCAATGTTGGCAACCGTCACTGGCACGGTGCTTGTCATCCCTTGAGCCGACTCGGGGGTGGGATCACCAACCGTGATCACCAATTCGGGCAGACCTTCCACTGTACCCAAGTCTACGGGGCCAGGAGCGGTGACGAGCGGCGGCTCGCCGGGCACAGGATGTTCAGTCGTAACTTCTGGATCGACGATCAGTTCGGGCATTGTCTCCAGCGGCGTCAGCGGCACATTGAAGACCGATTCTTCACCAGGGGCTAGCGGGCCATCGCTGACACAAGTGACGGTATAGCCAGCAGCAACCGAGCCGGTGCTCGTACACTCCCACGGACCGTCCGTGAAGGTCGGTGGCACAGATACGTTCGGGGGCGTAGTCAGGGTTGCGGTGATCGGACCAGTGGTCGTAGCATCGCCGATATTCTCAACCGTCACTGGCACACTGCTCTCCACACCCTTGACCAACTCGGGGGTGGGGTCGCCAACCGTGATCACCAATTCGGGCAGACCTTCCACTGGACCAAGGTCGGCGGGGCCGGGATCGGTGACGAGCGGCGGACCGGTCGGGTCGGTCGGATTAGGTGTCGTAACTTCGGGATCGATGGGCAGTTCAGGCATGGGCACCAGCGGTGTGAGCGGCACATTGAAGACCGAATCCTCACCATCATTGATCGGGCCATCGCTGACACAAGTGACGGTATAGCCAGCCGCAACCGAGCCGGTGCTTGTACATTCCCACGGACCATCCGTGAAGGTTGGTGGCACTTGCACATCTGGTGGAATATCCAATGTCACTGTGATCGGGCCGCTGGTCGGTGCATCACCAACGTTGGCAACCGTCACCGGGACGTTGCTGGTGACACCTACGACCAATTCGGGGGTAGGGTCGCCAATCGTGACCACCAATTCAGGCAGACCTTCCACTGGACCTAGGTCTGTGGGGCCGGGATCGACGACGAGTGGCGGGCCGGTCGGGTCGACCGGATTAGGGGTCGTAACTTCGGGATCGATGGGCAGCTCGGGCATGGGCACCAGCGGCGTGAGCGGTACATTGAAGACCGAATCCTCGCCATCGTTGATCGGGCCATCGCTGACACAAGTGACGGTATAGCCAGCCGCAACCGATCCGGTGCTTGTACACTCCCACGGACCATCCGTGAAGGTTGGTGGCACTTGCACATCTGGCGGGATATCCAATGTCACCGTAATCGGGCCGCTGGTTGGTATGTTACCAATATTTTCAACCGTCACGGGGACGTTGCTGGTGACACCTACAACCAATTCGGGGGTAGGATCACCAATCGTCACGACTAATTCTGGGGCGCCTTCTACCGGGCCCAAGTCTACGGGAGCTGGAGCTGGATCTGGCTCCTGACCAGGGGTTTCGACATTAGGCACCACAGGCAGTTCGGGCATGGGAGCCAACGGCGTGAGCGGTACATTGAAGACCGAATCCTCACCATCGTTGATCGGACCATCGCTGACACAAGTGATAGTATAGCCAGCGGCAACCGAGCCGGTGCTCGTACACTCCCACGGACCATCCGTGAAGGTCGGTGGCACAGACACGTTCGGTGGAATCTCCAACGTCACTGTGATCGGGCCGCTGGTATCCGCCGTACCTATATTAGCAACCGTCACCGGGACGTTGCTGGTGACACCCGCAACTAATTCGGGGGTGGGGTCGCCAATTATGACCACCAATTCCGGAGCCCCTACCACTGGCACATTAAGCGGGCCGTCGGTATCGTTTGCCGGATTATTATCATTCGTTGTACCAACCTCGGCGGTCAGCGGTACGGTCGTGTCAATCGTGGTTGGTCCTGGCGTCATGGGGATACCGAGATTGCTATCCTCTCCCGGATTGATTGGGCCAGCGCTGGTACAAGTCACCAGGGTAGAAGTCGCCGTACAAGTCCAGGGACCATCGGTGAAGGCGGCCGGGGTGGTGATGCCGGGGGGCACGGGCACAGTTACGGTGATGGGGCCGCTGGGGGCAGAACCGATATTGGCGACCGTAATTGGCACCGTGCTGGTGACACCCACGACAAAGTTGGGGGCGGGCGGCCCGATTGTAATCTCTAGATCGGACTTGGTACAATCGGCTGTGATCGTCGTGAAGTTCGCAAAATAAAGATCTGCCGAAATGCTGTTGGGAATATCGAACACTTCGATCGTGTTGCCGGGGTTTGTACCTGCCGAGTTCGGGAGGTCATTGAAGTCCTCATCATTATCCATGATGGTAACCTCGCCGAAACAAGCCGCCGTATTGTCGAAGGTGAAGACCAAGAATTCTTCATTGGCTGGGCGGTTGGCCAATAGAGCGAGCGAATTATTGATACTCGCCGTAAACGAAAGATAGTCTGAGTTTGGATCTTCCGTTGGCGCATCAATGCGCGAAGTAAGCGACCAGGTAACGCCTGGAATGGTATTGAACAGATTGTTTACCGTAAAAGGATCAACGGTATCATGCGGGACCTTGAGCGTTATCTGGGCAGTCAAGGTCTGCGCAGTACCGCTTGGCGCAAAATCTGGCCGCATGCTAACGTGAAAAGTCTGGCCTTCTAAGGTAATTGTATACTCAACACCTGGGCTCTGCGCTGATGCCATGCCTGGAGTCAGACAGAGAAAGAGTAGCCCAAACAAAATGCTGAGATACTTTTTCGAAAAACTTAGCTTAGGAAAACTTATCATAAAGATTGTCCTTACGACTATGATCGTGATTTGGCCCATCTGAAAAATATGAGGCGACACTGTTTGTCAATGGCGGCTCAAGCAACGCTTCATATTTGGCAGCTGAGCAAGGCTTGCATCTAAAGCTTCCGTTGAGGGAGTAGCGATTGCTACAAATTTCACTTCTCTCGATAAGTCACTTCCTTTCATGGTTACCCATATGATTTATACCTATCCTGGATAGTGCAGTATCACTAGCGCCCAGACCATTCATGCGGCGATGCGTTTGGTTTGGGCATAACCATCATCACTGTTATCTGTTTGCAATCTTTACCCCATTGGCAAGCGAAAGAAACATTGCTATACTGATGATGGTTATAGATTGTGGCAGTCAGCGAATAAAACCGTCACACTATCCACCGGGGGCGATCTGCGGCTACAGATCGCCTTTCTTTTGCCCATCCTGTCGCTATTGTTTATTTGCTCACCTCCTTTCTAAATCGCTAAGCTACTCGATGACGTTGCAAATTCACCAGCAGATGATCAATGACTCATTCATGGTAGGCGTCCGATAAATTGCATCATGAATTGGGATGTAGATGGCTGTGTCCAACACTCACGTCCGACCTGGGTGTAGATGGTAGATACAACCATCTACACCCCAATCCACAAGTCCGGTACATCTGCACGTATCACCGAGGATGTGTCCTGCCAAAATCGGAATTGCAAGGTACGGCGTGGAGCGGTTCAACACGTTGTGTCCAGGCACGCCGTACCCTGCTTGAGCAAACCTGGCCTATGGTAACTGCTGCAGAATGATGTAGTTGGCGGCAAACTTCGTATTGCTTGGGTGGGTCAAGACATTACCCACAATGGGTGTAACATCACTGCCCGGACCAGCTGCAATCGCGTCGCCATCCAGATTGACATCATTCAGGCTATAGCCATGGATAACGAAGTTCAGGTTGTACTCCGTATTGGCTGGATCACCTAACACTACTGCCATAATCGGGCTGATGTCGTTGCTTGGCCCCGCATTGATGACCGTTTTGTTGGTATTGGTATTGCCACTCCACAACGTCGGGACACCGCCAACAAGCTTCATCGCATTCGTGCCATAGATCTGGGTATTCGTATCAGTAAAGTCCACCAGTGGCGTTGTCGCCGATAGGGTGACCGTACTGTTGGTCATTGCACCCAGGTGATTGCGATGGCGGATCGCCACGTAGTAGCTCTGGCCGTCGAAACTTCCGGGCAGTTCAAGGATGTTGGTGCCATCCAGGCCCACAACATCGCCATCGCGCTGTACCAAAGCCGACCGAGTAGCAAGGACGGTTGCCGAATCAGCACTGCTGCGCAATTCGATAAAGACCCAGTCGACAATGGCATTGCTCCCTGCCGTGGCAAAGACACTGGCATTGACCGTTTCACCACCACCCCCGTTCATGTGCGTGAAGCTCATGATTTGGGCATAGGGCTCAGCCGTCGGAATGAGGCTCTGCGTACGCAATCCATCATCCATCAGACCGGTCACTGAACTATAGGCTCCACCTAACATCACCTTCAGTGGCAGAATGACAACTGCGGCTGGGATGGTAATGGTCGTGCTAACAGGATTGGATGGCGCAGGCGTGGAATCGCCGCCACCAGCGACAGTGGCTGTGTTGCTGACATTGCCACTGCCTATCGGCGTAACAACCATGGTGAAGGTAGCTGTACCGTTGGCATCAGCGATTACGGTGTTGCTTGTACAAGTAACGACTTGGCCGGCCGCGCTACAGGCAAAACCACCACTGCTACTGACATAGGTCAAGCCTACGGGCAGCGTGTCGGTCACGGTTACCGTACCACTTGTGGGGCTAGAACCAGTGTTCGTGACCACAAAGGTATAGGTAAAGTCGACCCCTTGCGTTGCTGTCATTGGACCGCTCTTGCTGATCGTCAGGTTCGGGATAGCCGCGGCGATTACAGTTGTGGTGACAGGATTGGACGGGGATGACGTTGTATCGCCACCGCCAATCACATTTGCCACGTTGGTGATATTGCCACTATTGGCCGGATTGACAACCATGGTGAAAGTAATCGTGCCGTTGGACCCTACGATCACATCATTGCTTGTACAAGTAACCAGTTGTCCCGCCGCGCTACAGGCGAAGCCACCACCTGTACTACTCATGTAACTTACACCAGCAGGCAATGTGTCGGTCACCGTTACTGTGCCGACTGTTGCATCGGGTCCAGTGTTCGTGATAACGAAGATATAGTCGAAGTTCACCCCTTGTGTGGCGGTCACTGGTCCGCTCTTGCCAATCGACAGATCCGACATAGGCGGTAGGATGACGATAGTGGTAACTGTGTTGGATGTAGATGTTGTCGTATCACCACCACCAATCACAATTGCGGTATTCGGTTGGCTACCAAGGGCAACCGGTTTGACGACGATTGCAAAGGTTGTTGTACCGTTAGGCGATGCGATCACCCCTGTGCCCGTACAAGTCATCAATTGGCCAACCGCGCTACAGGTGAAACCACCACCGGTGCCGCTCACAAAGCTCAAGCCGGCGGGCAGCGTGTCATTGACTGTCACGGTGCCAAATGTAGGACCATTGCCGGTGTTGGTGATGACAAACGTATAGCTGAAGTCGGTGCCTAACGTTGCCGTCATGGGCCCACTCTTGCTAATTGACAAGTCTGGCGTTGGTGCTGCTTCTACAGTGGTCGTCACGGTGTTGGATGTATCAGGCGTGACATCGTCGCCGCCGATCACCTGTGCCAAGTTGACGACAATCCCGCTCCCCGTCGGTGTGACAAGCATATCGAAGGTGGTTGTAGCACCAGCAGCAATGACAGCATTGCTGACACAAGTCATTGCTTGACCCACTGCGCTACAGGCGAAACCACCACTGCTGCTGACAAAGCTTACACCAGCGGGCAGTGTGTCATAGACGATCACATCGCCACTTGTCGGGCCAGTGCCCGTGTTTGTAACCACAAAGGTGTAGTTGAAGTTGACCCCTTGCGTCCCTGTCATAGGCGCGCTCTTGCTGATAGTCAGGTTGGCGTCAGGCGCGAGACAGAGCTCAGAGATGGCTGCGGCGTTGGCGTCAAGCGTCAAGGCACTGGCCACCGAGTTCGTAATCGTCTGGGTCGGATCGGTGTTACAATCCACCGCCGTCACCGTCTGATAGCAGAACTGTGGCGCTTTATTGGAAAGGAAGGTACCAGCCACTTTGGGCGCGACACCATCATTCCAGGCATAGGTGCTGACAGGCGATGATGTAGCCAGCACTTCGATTTCGGTCACGGAAACTGGAATACCGGAAAGGTCCACCTCACCGTTGGTCCCGATCATCTCCTGTGGACCCGCTAACAACTGGCCAGTATTGGCATCGCGCACTGTAATCGTATAGGAGCTGAACTCTACGTTGGCGGTCAAGTTGGTATCGTAGGTCTTGACCTTATCCCAGGTGAACGAAGCCGGTGCGCCGCCACAAGCAAAGATCTGTGGTGCGATTTTCATCGACGCCGAACTCAGGCGACAGCTCAAGCCAGTGATCGGATCATAGGCTTTTAAAATGCCTGCGTCACCAAAGACGAGCAAACAAGCGCTGTTGGTGCCTAAACCATAGGGAACCGTTGATGTATTACCTATGTGCCCATTGAGATAACCATCGCCAACGCAAGGCGCATTGGTTGCCCAGTCCCAACAGGTAATATTATCCCAGGAGGTCGAGAAGAAGGTGCGGGTACCGATGGTTGCATCGGCGGGGGTTTGAATGCCACCCAAACTAGGAATATGGACGGAGGCCATCGGCACAGTTTGCGGGGTGGTACCATCTAGGTTGAAGCAAGTCGCATTACCGCCATCTGGCGCAAGGCAGATGCCGGTGGATTGGCCCGTCGCGTCGCGCCGCAAAAATGCGTCAGGATAAGTACCCACGACCCCGGTTGCGAGGATTGGATTGGCATTCCAGTCCGCGCAGAGCGCTTTGGTGACTGTATCGAAGCAGGTGAGTTGTGCCGCATAATTCGATACATAAAGGCGGTCCCCATAGATCACCATGTCACCATTATTGCCCCCAAAGTCATGGACGGCACCGATACCAATGGCAATGGGATACCCAGCACAGCGTAGCAAGGTCGTGGGATCATAGCAATCCATATTGCCTGTGCTCGTCACAATATAGAGCTTTTCATCGATCATGCGTGGTCCCATGTGCGCGGTTCCGGCAGGGAGGATGTTGATCATGCCACAAGGACTATCGGTTGAGCCGTCCCAACAGTGGATCGGTGAAGCATTCGCCGGGAAGTAGGAGACATAGATCCGATTGCCACTAGCGATAGTCCACGGCGCATTGCCCGTGGCAAACCCAGGATTCTTGGGATAGCCAGCGCACATGCTATTGGCGGCCGGATCGTAACACCAGAGGATATTGCCAGCCGTATGGTGGTTCACACCCATAATACGGCCATTTTGTAAGGCGACCGGCCAGTAGCCATCGCCGGCACCGCTGAGGTCAACCGAGCCGGGGAAAGGCAAATTCATCGTACGGCCTTGCCCCAAGGCATTGGGTGCAACAAAGGGATTGCTAAAGCGCAGCGCATTTACGCCAGATACGGGCTCGGCAGTGTCGTACGTCGCGCCGCTATCTGTTGAGTA
>DAOTTR010000463.1:0-30779 GCA_034437715.1 Caldilineaceae bacterium | reverse complement strand
GCCTTAGTGCTCTATCGTCTTAAAATCTAGATCAATGGCTGAGTAAGTAGTACCGGTTTCATCAAGGTAAATGTGCATCGTTTTTCGATTTCTCTCTGGTAGTCGATCAAAAAACGATTCCTATACGCAAAAATCTAAGGTCACAACTTGGGTTAAACTATTGGACTGTAAACGAAATTTTGAAGGATTCCGCGTAGGTCACGTTTGTAACGTGACATGCTGGTTCCATGTAAACCATCTGGTTTGTAACCGCACAAGCATCGTGGTGCAAGGCTTTGCTAGGGCAGTGTTGCGAGTTTGGGCAGATTGTCACGTTGCAAACGTGACCTACGTTGAGGGATGAAGGCATAACTTATGGCAACCGCAGCCGGTGCGCTCAGCGCTACGCGAAAATCGATTGGGCCCGAACCAGAAAGCCAATTCCAGGTGGTGATGCGGCGCTTTTTGCGTCATCGCATGGCCGTTGTATCGCTTTTCATCATTGCCTTTCTGCTACTCATTTCATTGTTGGCACCGGTGATCACCACCTTTCCCCGCGATCTGATTGATATTAGCAGCAATGAACGGCCCGCTATGCCTGGCATCGTCGATAATGCGGGCCGCACCCATTGGCTGGGCATTGATAATCTGGGTCGCGATCTCTTTACGCGTGTCCTCTATGCTGGTCGCATCTCCTTGGTCATTGCATTGGTGGTGACGCTCATCTCCGAAATTATTGGTGTGATCATTGGTGCTGTCGCGGGCTACTATGGTGGTTGGGTCGATGCCCTGATCTCGCGCATCATCGAATTTATGTTGGCACTGCCGACGTTGCCCATTTTGCTCATCCTTTCCAAACTCTCACTGGATAATAGCGAGTTGATTCCGCTGCCTAGTTTTATCCGCAGCGGAATTGGTGCCATTCTACTGACCAACGAGCGGGAGTCACAGCAGGTTGTCTTGCTCATGATCATCCTGATCGTCTTTGGCTGGCTGGGCGCGGCGCGCTTGATGCGTGGCATGGCGCTCTCATTGCGCAGCCAGGATTTTGTCGAATCGCTGCGCGCGTTGGGGGCATCGGATGTGCGGATTATTTTTGGTCATATTATCACCAATGGACTGGCTCCGATCTGGGTCGATATTACGCTCAATTTGGGCGGCGTGATCATTACCGAAGCTGCCCTGAGTTTCTTGGGGCTGGGCATTCAGGATCCAACCCCCACCTGGGGCAATATGCTGGCGCAGTCGCAAAATTATATGTTCAAGCACCCCTGGTTGCCGCTGGTGCCGGGGATTCCGCTGGTGCTGGTTTCGCTGGCCTTCAACTTTGTCGGTGACGGTCTACGCGACGCCTTGGATCCACGGCTGAAGCGCTAGGTACACTGTAAGCAAGTGTAGTAAGACTTTAGTCTTTCCCTAGATCCGGACAAAGGCTAAAGCCTTTACTACGCCTCTACCGGCTGGAACAGTGGCCGGGATGCCCGGTATCCAGCGATTTCGTAAACCTTTAGCCAAGAATGATTCGCAAAGATTTATGTCTACGACCAACAAAACTACTTCACAACAGCCGCTTCTGGAAGTACAGGGCTTAAAAACTTATTTTTACACCGAAGATGGCGTCGTCCAGGCGATCAATGGGGTAGATTTTACGATCCATCCGGGCGAAGTCATGGGGTTGGTCGGTGAATCGGGCAGTGGCAAAAGTGTGACTTCGCTTTCGATCATGCGCCTGCTGCCCAGTTCGGGCAAGATCGTCGAGGGCAAGGTATTGCTGGACGGCAAAGACTTGATTGCGCTGCCCGAAGAAAAAATGGTCAAGCTGCGCGGCGATGAAATTTCCATGATTTTTCAGCAACCGGCCAGTTGTCTCAATCCGGTTTTTCGTATCGGCGACCAGATTGCCGAGACGATCATGGTGCATCAAGACTTAAATAAGCGCCAAGCTTGGCAACAGGCTATCGAAATGTTGCGCAAGGTGGGCATTCCAGCGCCCGAAAAACGTGCCACAGCGTTTCCCCATGAGATCTCGGGTGGGCAGGCCCAGCGGGTGATGATCGCCATGGCGCTCTCTTGCCAGCCGCGCTTGCTCATTGCCGATGAACCGACGACAGCGCTGGATGTGACGATCCAAGCCCAGATCTTTGATCTGATGCGCCAGTTGCGCGATGAAACAGGCACCGCCATTCTGCTGATCACCCATGATATGGGCGTGATTGCCGAGATGTGTGACACGGTGGCCGTGATGTATGCTGGGCAAATCGTCGAATATGCCAATGTCGCAACCATTTTTGAAGAGCCTTTGCACCCATACACCGAAGGCTTACTCGCCGCCATTCCTACGCTGGGCGAGATGAAAGAGACGTTGGCAGTGATTCCTGGTTCGGTGCCGAATTTGATTCACTTACCCCAAGGATGTAAGTTTGCGCCGCGCTGTCCCTATGTCAAAGAAGAAATTTGTACGGCAAATACACCCGATCTGCGCGATATCGCCCTCAATCATCGCGCCCGCTGCTACATGCGCTTTCCCGAAACCGCCCATCACTGGGCTGGTGTGGGAAAAGCCGACTGGCAGTTCAAGGGCGATGAAGTGTTGGTAGAAATTGTTTAATCGTTTTACTGGCCACTGGTTAATGAGCAATCATGTCGATTCCACTGAAAGCTGCTGCAAAAGATCTATTAGTTGTTGACAATCTAAAGACCTACTTTCCCATTCGAGCCGGCTTATTACAGCGCGTGGTGGCGAATGTGAAAGCGGTGGATGGGGTTAGTTTTACCATTCGCGAAGGCGAAACCTTTGGCCTGGTTGGCGAGTCGGGCTGTGGCAAGACAACAGTTGGCCGCACGATTTTGCGCCTACAGCCCGCCACGGCTGGCACCGTCTTTTTTGACGGCGAAGATGTGTTTGCCAAACGGGGTGGCGATCTCAAGGCCTTGCGCCGCAATATGCAGATCGTCTTTCAAGATCCCTATTCGTCCCTCGATCCGCGGGTGCCCGTAGGCGAAACGATTGCCGAGGGCTTAGAAATCCACGGCGTTAAAAGTCGTCGCGAACGCCAGGACATTGTGCTGGAAATGTTGGATAAAGTCGGGCTGAATCCCTACCATGCCAATCGCTATCCCCATGAATTCTCGGGTGGGCAGCGGCAACGGATTGGCATTGCGCGGGCGTTGGCGCTGCGTCCCAAATTTATTATTTGTGATGAGCCCGTCTCGGCGCTGGATGTGTCGATCCAATCGCAGATCCTCAATTTGCTGCGCGAACTCTCCCACGAATTTGGCCTGACCTACCTGTTTATCGCGCATAATTTGAGCGTGGTCGAACACATTAGTGATCGTGTGGGGGTGATGTACCTGGGTACGCTGGTGGAAGTTACCGACCGCCGCGAACTCTATCACAATCCACTACACCCCTACACGCAAGCGTTGCTTTCGGCGATTCCGATCCCGAAGCCCGGTATGAAGCGCCAACGGATTGTGCTGCGTGGGGAAATTCCCTCGCCGATCAATCCGCCGAGTGGCTGTCGCTTCCATACCCGTTGTCCCTTTGCCGCCGAGATCTGCACGCATGAAGTACCGCTACTGGAAGAAAAAGCGCCCGGCCACTGGGCAGCCTGTCATTTTGTGGAATCGGTGGGGAATAGCGCACGGTTGCAACCAGCCGTCGTTGATTCGCAGGCAATTGTCACAGTGTAATCTTCGCGATTGTGTTATCCATCAACTCTATCTGTACCTTTATTGTTCTGTAGTAAATTTCTGAAGTAAATAAGGAGTGAATATGCCAAAATCCGTTTCATGGCTTAGCTTATTGCTAGTCTTCATTGTGATGCTAGCCGGTTGTGCCCAGCCGGCTGTAGAATCCCCAACAACCGGCGGTGAAGCAGCAACAGCGACTGCACCGGCCGAGACCGAAGCTACCGTGACGAGCCAGGAAGTCGTTACTTCAACGGTTGAACAGTCCCAAGCGGCACAATCAACACAGTTGCAAGGCGTTTCCGTCACCAGCGACGAAGAGGTGAGTAGCCCGCGCACCAATTATGGTGGCGAGTACCGTAGTGTTACCACTTCGGATGCCGTCAGCTTTCACCCCTATCTGACCACAGACACCGCTTCCCGTGGCTACCAGGGAATGGTCTATACCGACGGCCTATTGCGCCTGGATGAGAATACGTTGGAGTACATCCCGAACATGGCCGAAAGCTACACCATTGCCGAGGATGGTTTGACCTTTACCTTCCAACTGCGCCAGGGCATGCTATGGAGTGATGGCGCACCCATCACGGCGCAAGACTTTAAGTGGACCTATGACCAGGCCAAGAACCCGGATAATGAATTTCCCTACCTCTCGCAACTGGAATTTATCACTGCGTACGAGGCGCTGGATGATTACACGCTAGAGATCAAAATTGATGAGATCTACGCACCAGCCTTGGGCCAGATCTCCGGCTTGATTACGCCGCTGCCCAAGCATATATGGGAGAATCTGGAGTGGGGTGATCCAGAACAGAATCCCGAAATCAATCAGCCAACAGTGGTCTCTGGCCCATATAAGTTGGCCGAATGGCGACGTGACCAGTATGCAATCTTCGAGGCGAATGAGAATTACTGGTATCATGGCCGGCCAAACTTTGATCGATATGTCATTGAAATCGTGCCGGACCAGGATATTGCCTACCAGAAGCTCAAAAGTGGCGAGAGTGACACGGGCACCATTAGCCCAGAAAATCTGGAAGAGGCGCGCCAACTAGATAACATTACGGTCTATGAGTGGTGGCCCGCCGCGGCGAGTTGGAGCTACATCGGCCTCAACATGCGCGAGGGATTTGCTACACACGACATGAACGTGCGCTATGGTCTCAACTATGCGATTGACAAGCAACTGCTTACCGATGAAGTGATGTTGGGTCAGGCCAACCGTCTCTGTTCCGTTTATCCAGAGACCTCGTGGGTCTACAATCCCGATGTGCCTTGCTATGACTATGACACCGAACAGGCACTAGCGGCGTTTACCGAAGCTGGCTATACCCTGCAAGATGGTCAACTGGTCGATGAGAATGGGGAACAACTGACCCTCAGCCTGGTCTATGGGCCCAACACCAGCAAGGTGCGCGAGTTGATTGCCATCACCGTGCAAGATATGCTGAGTGAGATCGGCATCAAGGTCGAGATTCAGGCGTTGGAGTGGGCCAGTTTCCTAGAGACAATCCAAGCAGAAGAACCGGATTGGGATCTGTTCATCGGTGGCTGGAGTGCTACGATCGAGCCGCATATTATGTACACGATCTGGGCCGAGGAAAGCATTCCTAGCTTGAACTCAGTCGCCTATATAAACAAGGAAGTCGAGCAGATCTTCCAAGAAGGCGGCGCGACCTATGATGTGGCAGTGCGCAAGGAGAGATACCAAACAGTCCAACGCATTATCGCAGAAGAGTCGCCCTATATCTTCCTCTTCTACAACAAATCGTGGAGTGGCCAGAACATACGCGTTCAGGGCATCGAACCGACCGCCCTGGGCATTGGCTGGAATTCGGAAGATTGGTATATTGAAGCGAGTGAGTAGCATTTAGTATATATTGCGTGTTGTGTGAATGCTAGATAGACGGTAACCACACAACACGCAACCCACAACACACCTATGACCAGATACATTATTCGCCGCAGTTTACAATCACTTGTCCTACTCTGGATTTCCACCTTAATCGGTTTCACGATCTATCAGGTGGCACCCGGCGGGCCACTGCAGTTTCTGGATAGTGACCCGCAACGTTCGCAAGCGGATGTTGATCGGCTCATGCGCGTCTACGGGCTCGATCGACCGGTCTTGGTGGAATATGTAGCTTGGGCCTTTGGTGAAGATTGGTTGCCCATGAGCGAGACCTGGCGCAGTGGGCGTTGTCTGAGCGACGCTGAACGCTGTAGCCGCGGGATTGTGCGCCTGGACTTTGGCCGCTCATTCTCCTTCAAAGGACAACCGGTCATCGGCCTGATCGTTGAGCGCATCCCCGCAACCTTTTTGCTGGCATTTTCCAGCTTGCTGATTAGCGTTGTGGTGGGGGTGCCATTAGGCATCATTTCGGCCTTTTACCGTAGCCGTTGGCCAGATAATGCCATTCGCATTGTCACTGTCCTCATCAGTACCGTGCCGGAATGGTGGATCGGGCTGCTGTTGTTGATCATTTTGGGCGGCTATTTTGGCTTGGTGCCCCTGGGCGGCATGGAAACAATTGGCGATGGTTCATTGCTCGACCGCCTACATCATCTGATTTTGCCGGCGACGGTGAGCGCCATCAGCGGTTGGATCGGCTTCTCGCGCATTCTGCGCTTCGAGATGCTCGATGTGCTCAGCCAGGATTATGTACGCACTGCCCATGCCAAGGGCCTACCCAATAAGCTCGTTTTGCTGCGCCACGTTCTGCGCAACGCCCTGATGCCGTTTGTCACAGGCTTGAGCGGCATTTTCTTGCTGATCCTATCGGGATCGGTGCTCTTTGAAATTGTCTTTGCGTGGCCAGGCATGGGCCGGCTCACGATTAACGCCATCAACGCCCGCGACTATCCGGTGATGATGGCACTCTTTGTCATCAGCTCCTTCCTAGGTATTGTCGGCGTGCTGTTGGTTGACATCCTGTACAGTGTTGTGGATCCGCGGGTCCGGTATGATAGAACTGTTTCGTAAATCATGGCACAGGCTATAATTCCATCGTCTCTACGTAATCCTGAATCAGCGCGCATGGTAAAAGAGAAAAGCTATTGGCGCATGGTGGGGGAAGCGCTTTACGGCGATAAACTCACGCTCTTTGCCATTGCATTGCTGACCTTCATCGTTACCATCTCTCTTAGCGCGCCTTGGATCGCCAGTAATGTGATTGGCTTTACTCCGACAAGCACCAATTTGCGGATGCGCAACAAACCACCGACCTGGGCGGTCGAAGCTTGGCCACGCTTTCAAGAGTTCACGCGCACCTGCCAGGGGGCGGGTAATTGTAACTGGTCTTTGTGGGGCGCGATTGGAACCGCTTCCCGCCAGGGCATCGGCGAGTGCCTGCGCGCCGAGTTGGGTAAGTGTCACTGGATGGGTACGGACAACGCTGGGCGCGATGTTTTTACGCGCGGCCTCTATGGCGGGCGGATTTCGCTGCGTATTGGCCTCTATGTTGCCGGCATTTCCCTAACGCTGGGCGTGGTGATGGGGTTGATCAGCGGCTATTACGCGGCAACGTTGATCGATGATCTCATCAATGCCGTCATTATGACCCTCGGTAGTATTCCCCTGCTCTTTTTGCTGATCATTCTCTCGCGCATCTTTTCACCGGGGCCGGAAGGGCTCGCCTTGCTGATCGGCTTGTTCGGTTGGATGGGACTATCGCGCCTGATTCGCGGCCAGATCTTTTCAATACGCGAGCGCGATTTTGTCTATGCCAGCCGTGCCATCGGTAGTTCGAGTTGGCGCATTATGTTCCAACATATCCTCCCCAATATTGCCTCGATCATCATTGTCTCGGCCATTTTTAACATTGCCGGCGCGATTATTGCCGAAGCTGGGTTGAGCTATCTGGGCGTGGGCATAGGCCCACCCCACGCTAGTTGGGGCAATATGATGGAAGGTTCTCTGGGCAACTTTACCAATGCCCCCTGGTTGGTGGTGGCACCGGGCATCTTTATCTTTTTGACAACACTTTCGATCTATCTATTCGGTGATGGGCTGCGCGACGCGCTCGACCCAACCCTGAAAAACAAACGCTAGCCGCGCTAGTCAAGCTCTAGGTAATTTGTCATCGCGCCCATTCCATTGTAGGCTTAGGTTGTCAGAGAAGCATATCGCGGCACGACAACGCCTACCTGTCGACACAAGGCATGACACATTCAAAGATTATCTACGGGTTATTGGCACTTAGCCTCGCGCTAGCCCTATTCACAGGGTTGCGGCGCATTATCCAATCCAACATAGCACAACCGGATACGCTACAATCCAACGTCGGCGCACACAATGCCGACGCAGCGAACAGTGCTGGCTCGATTGGGAGCGCGGCTACGGATCTAGCCAGCCAAGCAGCGTTGACAACCCCTGTTACAGGAACCAACAGCGCTGGACAACTGCGCATCAATGCGCCAGCAGCATCACCACAGGCAATACAGGGCGGCACCTTTATCCAGGTAGTCGAGCGCGACGCCGACACGCTCAATCCGTTGCTGACAACCAACGCGACCAGCCTGGCCGTGTTACAAAAAATCTACCCGGCGCTCGTCGATCAAGATCCGGCGTCAGGATTGCCCACGGCAACCCATGGTTTGGCAGAAAGTTGGCAATTTGCCAGTGATGGCCGGGCGATTACCTTTACCTTGCGTAGCGGTATTACGTGGAGTGATGGCGTACCGCTTACGGCGCGCGATGTAAAATTCACCTATGATGCTATCCGCGATCCAGCCATTCAAAATCCTTATCGTGACAACTTTGCCAATGTCAATGATGTCCAGCTTGTAGCCGGCGACGACCAAGCGCTTGTCCTCCAACTGACCAACGCCGACTGTGCAATCCTGCAAGCGCTGCATCAACCGATTTTGCCCAGCCATCTCTATGCATCAGCCACCGCTGCCGAGCTAGCCGATCCTACTCTTTGGCCCCAGATCAGCGCAGGCCCCTTTCTACTGCTCGAGTGGACTCCGGATAGCCGGATTACGTTGGTGCGCAATCCCGCCTATTGGGCTGGCGCACCCCAACTTGATCGCTGGGAATTTCATGTGATTCCCGATGCAACGGCACGGCTGCAAGCGCTGCTCGCGGGTGAAGCCGACTGGCTTGAACTCGCGCCAGAGCAAATCGCCCAGGTCCAGGCACGCGCCGATCTGACAGTCTACCAAAC
Organism: Caldilineaceae bacterium; assembly: GCA_034437715.1. Taxonomy (GTDB): domain Bacteria; phylum Chloroflexota; class Anaerolineae; order Caldilineales; family Caldilineaceae; genus JAHBVH01. Next base: position 21,942 of record DAOTTR010000463.1, on the reverse strand, counting down.
ATTGGCCGACAGCCTGAATTTTGTGGCGCTCAATCTGGCCGATCCCCAAGATCCACAACCAGGGCGCACTGACGTAGATGCACTGAACCCACAAGCCACCCATCCCATTTTGGGCGATCTGCGCGTGCGGCAGGCGCTGGCCAAGGCGGTCGATTATGGGCAAATTCTCAATGAGGTTTATGGCAATCGTGGCCGCCAATTGGGTGCCTATGTACTGCCAACCATCCCCTGGGCGCACGCGGCGGCTTTGCCAGCCAGCAACTTTGATCGTATCGCCGCGCAGGCGTTGCTAGCAGAAGCCGGCTGGCAGGATAATGATGGTGACGGCGTACGCGAGCGCGATGGTATACGCTTGGCACTTTCACTAATCACCAATACGGACAGCACAGCGCGTGTTCAACTGGGACCCTTGTTGGCCGCCCAGTGGGGAGCGATCGGCATCCAGGTGGACTTTCGTGCCTTGCCCTTTGCCACAGTGACCGACAGTCTGTTGGCCCAGCAATATGATATGGTCTTGATTGGGTGGGACAATTTGGGTGCAGATCCGGCCAATAGCGATTTTTGGCACAGCCGGTATGATGCGCCAGACACAGGCACAAACTTTGTCAGCTACCAAAATGCCCAGGTCGATGCGTGGCTGGATCAAGCACGCACAGCCCCAGCTTGTGATCCTGGCGTACGCGGCGCGCTCTATCGCACCGTACAACAACAGATCGCCCAGGATCTGCCCTATATTCTACTCAGTGGACAGATGAAAGCGTGGGCCTATCCAGCCGCGTGGCAAGCACTACACCCGCAACCGTGGGGCTTTGACAGCAACGTCCAGCAATGGTGGCGTAGATAGCAGTAACAGGTAGCAAGTAGCAAGCACTAGGTCGCTTGTTACCTGTTTTACCGCTGCAAACTATGCCGGAAGAACATTTCGCAGAGTGTGACAATATCTTGCGGGCCCGCCATCCAGCGCCAGTCGAGCACAGTATCCATCTCGGTATCGATGACACCAGGCGCGGTGCGCACCCAACTCATTACATAACCGGTCAGTGCCGAGATATTTTTGCCCAGCAGAAACAACATGAGATCGGCATCTTCGCTATGATAGCAATTGAGTAGCCAGACGCGGCGCACCTCTGGGTGGGGCGGCAGATCGAGCAGGCTCTGAAAACATTTGCGATCTAGCCCTGGCTGGACATCGATCATCACGGTGCTGGCCACCATGGTACTGGTGGGGCTGACTTCCATTTCCAGTTCGAGCAAGGCGTCAATGTCGGCGCGTCCACTAAAGCTCAGAATCGTCCGTGTCTCGCGCACATATTCCACACTGCGCACCACATCCAACATAAAATCGTTAAATTCAGCCAGATCATGGGTTAAGCAGACAAAGCGGAAATCGGCGCGCTGGCGCAACCAGTTGACCCAAAGTGGCGAGACCCCACGCGAACGATAGCGTTGTAGATTGCGCAGCAATTGCTCGCGCGCAATTTCATCCTTCCCACTAACAATATCAGCATCGACAAATGCCAATGCTGGCTGCGAAGCTAGCTGCACAGGAAATCCTCCCTAAAATGGATGTGGCAAAAACGGATATGGCTCAATTGTGAAGGTGAATCTGTGTAGAAAGTGTACTGAATTTGCCCAACTTCGATGGATAGCGCCAATCAAACAGAATAACCGCGTTTAGTCCATTATAATCGGAATTTGCCAGACAGCCAATAAACCACATCGCAAGCGTTTATTGCTTCTCCATTCGATAAAAGTCAAAATATACACAATCTTTGTTGATTTTTGGTAACGATGCCGCCTGGGAATGCCGCCATCCTGGCGGCAAGCGCATTCCTGAATCGTTACGATTTTCATGACCGTCTCCTATCTAAAACATCTAATACACTATATGCTCAACAGTGAAATTGACACAAGCGCACATTCAGACGACAATACCTCTCACAAAAATGTGACGATCATTCCCAAAAATGGGCTATGATCGCAATAATAATTGTCAGCAATAGACAGCTCGCGCAACGAGCCTGTTGTGAGATTTTGCATGTTAAGTTTTTGAGGTGAAGCTTGTTTGCCTATAATTTGCCCGATGGTTTACCGGCTGGCAGCCGCACAGTCTGGAGTCAACTGCCGTTGCAGCCGCTAACAGCGAGGCCATTGACACCCTTTAGTTATAGCATTATGGATGAAGTTGCCAAGAGCGCGTGGTATCAATATTTCGATGAATTAGGATTTAATCCCATACCGCGTGCCCAGGTATTGCGCCAGTATCAAGGGCGGGTCTATCTAAATTTAACTCTCTCTGCCCAACGCGATGCCGAAGAGGCGGCTGTGGAACCGCTGACACTGGCGATCAATGGCAAACCCTTTGCGCTGGCCAAGTGGGAAAAGCCGGGCTTTCTCGCCAATCTTAAAATGGGACGCAACCGTAAAAAGATCGAACAAGCATTAGAGACCTATGGCCAACAAATGGCGGACGTGACGCAAAAAGCAGCAGCGTGGTATGGCAAAACCCAGGAACTGCGTTGGAGCCAGGCAGACATTCTGCAAGTCATGGAAGAGATCGAGCGCGTCAGCATTCCCAGCTTCAAGATCTTTTTTGCCGTGCGCCACAACTTGGAGTTAGCCTATAATCGCTTGCTTTGGACACTCGAGGCCAAAAAGCCGTTTCCTGCGAGTCTCGCCTTGATCCACAACGCCCTGCGCGATCTAGATCAATTGTTTGAATGTCGCATGACTGACCAGTGCCTGGCGCTTGGCGCGCTGGCCGCCAGCGACAAGGCGACCAGCGCTTGGTTAGAGGCCAAAGAGTATGCAGCGTGGCAGGCAACCTTGCCCAACCAGGCGTTCGTAGAAGCCGTTGAACGCTTCATCCAGCAATATGGTCATCGCGGCGTAGCGGAAGGGGAGATTCGCAGTGCGCGTTGGCAACAGGATCCAGCGCTCCTGTTCGCTAGCCTCCTTGCCTATACGCAACAGCCGCCCAAATTGCCAACAAAAAACGCTGCCGCGGCGAACACCCAACCCTTGCTCGATGCCGTTGCTCCCGATCAGCGCAAAGCCCTGCAACAGCAACTGCAACAGATTCAACAGTTGCTCCTGTTGCAGAGTCAAGCGCTCCATGCCTATGGGTACATTCTAGCGGGTACACAACGCTGGGCTTTAGCAGCCGCCAAAGAAGCTGGTGTGGACAAACGCATGCGCCAAACGGACGACGTTTTCTTCTTTCAGCTCGAAGAAGTCAAGCAAATGATGACCGGTGAATGGAATGTCAGCTCACTACAAGCGATCCATGACACCTGCGAACAGCGCAAAGCCGCGTTTGAGGGCTGGCAGCAAGCGCCCGCGCCCACCTTATTGATTGGCGACAGCGTTGCAGAAACTATCCACCACGGGCTTCCTGGCGCAAGCGGACAAGCGACGGGGGCGCTACATTGTTGGGGAAAGCCCACCTTGGGGAGCGACCACGACGCCATTATCGGTACGTACCAACTAGACAGTGGTTGGGCCTTGGTTTTGCCCTTTGCCCGCGCCTTGATCTCCGCCACGGGTACGCCGCTGGATCCAATTGTAGCAGCCGCACAGGCGTGGCAAATTCCCACGGTGCTTTCCTTGGGTGCGCACTATGACAAGCTAGTCGAAGGCGCGCAAACCAAGGTGGATGGCGACCTGGGAAAGGTTGAACAGTAAAGCTGTGTCACAGTAGTTCTTACAAGTAGATAAATTTTACAGTTTTCCTTCAGTTGGGTACTATACTGAGTTCAATCTGATTTGAGCCTGTCACGTACCAAACGTGGCCTACGAAGGCATCCTAATCCCGCATAATTTGGTAATACTGTACGAACCGTCTGTAGCGTCGTGGCATTACTAGCGTTTTATGTCCTACAAGTGTAAGGGTAGTCCGTTGCTCTTCCAGTTGAAGAATCCATAGAAATAAAGGAGGAAGAGGTGAACAATCATTGGGAATTGCTTGCAACCACCATCGCGAAAGTATCCGAATTAGATGGCCCGCTCATGGAATTGGTAGCCAGCCGACAACAACAACTGACCAAGCCCGCCAATTCACTAGGGCGCTTGGAAAAGTTGAGTACACGGTTGGCTGGTATCACGCGCCAAATTGCGCCGCCGCTGCGCCCGCGCACTGTCATTGTCTGTGCAGGAGACCACGGCGTTACCATTGAAGGCGTCAGTGCCTACCCAGCCGAAGTGACCACACAAATGGTGCATAACTTCTTGGCGGGTGGCGCGGCCATCAATGTATTGGCGCGCCAATTTGAGGTTAATGTCATTGTTCTGGATGTTGGCGTCAAAGGCGATCTGCCCCCACACGCCCGTCTGCGCAATATGAAGGTACGGCGTGGTACAAGCAACCTTGCGCAAGGGCCAGCGATGACGCGCAGCGAAGCCGTGGCGGCCATTGAAGCCGGCATCCAGGTGGCGCAACAAGAGATCGCAGCAGGTGCCACGTTGTTGCTCACCGGCGACATGGGCATTGGCAATACCACTCCCAGCGCGGCAATTACGGCGTTGATTACGGGGCTGCCGGTCTCCCAGGTGACGGGGATGGGCACCGGTGTTGGTCTGGCGGGCTGGCGACGCAAATGTGCCGTGATCGAAGGGGCACTGGCGCTCCACCTGCCGGATATCAACGATCCCATCGATCTCTTGAGCAAAGTCGGCGGATTGGAAATTGGCGCGATTGCCGGGGTGATCATTGCCGGGGCCGCGGCGCGCGTGCCAGTCGTCATTGATGGCCTAATCTCGACAGCGGGTGCCGCCATTGCCGCCTTACTTTGTCCAGCCGTGAAATCATTTATGATCGCCGGCCACCGGGGCGTAGAACCGGGGCACACCGCGCTGCTCGATTATCTGGACCTGACCCCCGTGCTGGATCTCAATTTAGCGCTGGGCGAAGGCACTGGGGCAGTCTTGGCACTGCCCATTCTGGAAGCGGCGGTTGCCACCCTCAACGAAATGGCTACCTTTGAAGATGCGCGAATCGCGCGCGAGCGGGGTACCGAGGTGAATTGGTTCACGGAGATGTTGATTGCATGAAATGGCGCTCAATGATCGCTGCCACACTGTACCTGCCTAACCCACACCCATGAGTTTCGTTTTGCTACAGCAATTGCGCCAAACCTTGCGCCGATATTGGATTTTTGTCCTTGGCCTTGCACTGCTCATTGCTGTGCTAGCCATCTTGACCATCAACCTGTGGCGACCAGCCGCAACGCCACAACTTCTACGCTTGCGTGCCTGGTTTGCCGACCCCGCTGCCCATGCCGACTGGGCGGTAAGGGCTGGCGAACACTGTCCAGGTGCGCTTATGCTCCTCCCGACGAATGGCTATATCAGCTTTGGCTGGGATGATAGCTTTCGCCCTGGTCATCGCCACGCTGGTCTGGATATTTTTAGCCCCGATGGAGAAACGAATGTCACACCCATTGTGGCCGCCTATGATGGCTATTTGACGCGTGAAGAAGGTTGGAAGAGTACGGTGATTCTGCGTCACCCCGATTTTCCCGCCGTGCCCGCGCTCGGCATTGCCCAGGGTGAGCAGATCTGGACTTACTACACGCACATGGCCTCACGCGATGGTAGCACATCGTTTGTCGCCCCCGCATTTCCCCCCGGCACACAGGAAGTCTTTGTCAAGGCTGGCACCCTGCTCGGCTATCAGGGCAACTGGGGCGGCAGCCAGGTACAATTTACCGGTTTGCATCTGCACTTTTCCGTGGTGAAATCCAACGCCGACGGCAGCTATGCCGACGAACGCGCCATCGAGAACACCTATGCGCCCAACCTGTTATTAGGCGTAACCCAGAATGACGCGGGAATCTGGAAGTGTGCCAGCGCGTAACAACTGATCAGCCGCGCCGAAAGTGGGCGATCACCTGACCGAGCAGGTGGATTGCCGCCAACCGATCCGGGCCAAGTGGCGGGCCAAAGCTCAAGTGGGTGGCCCCGGCGGCGACTAAGGGCTCCAAGCGCGCAATCACGTCGCGCGCTTCGCCCACAATGCCAATGCGCAACATACGCTCATTGACCAGGGCAATCGCCTTGGCCTCATCGCGCTCGACCATCATCGCGTGTTCAATCGGGCGGAAATCCTCCTGCGTCAACCCCAGCCGTTCCAAAATCAAGGGGCCCAACGCGTGACCATAATAGGCGATCTTTTGGGCAAGCACATGCCGCGCACTGGCGCGATCCGCGGCCAGAGAAACCCAGATACACGCGGCAAAATCAAGCGTGGCAAGTTGCGGGGAACGGGTAGTGAGTCCCTGTTCGATATATGGTTGAACGGCAAAATAATGCTCCGGTGGAAAGAGCAACGGCAGAACACCGTCGGCTAGTTCACCGGCAAGGGCTAACATCTTCGGCCCCATTGCGCCCACGTAAATCGGCGTAACGCGCGGGGCCGGGAAACGGAGATAGGCTTCCTCATTCCATTGCATGAATTGCCCATCGAAGGCTACCCGTTCACCTTGGAGCAACCGCCGCACGGCCAAAATGGTTTCGCGCGTGGCGGCCAGCGGCTTTACCTGCTCGATGCCAATCCATTTGAGAAATTCCCCGGCGCCAGCGGCAATGCCCAGGTTGAAGCGGTTGCCGCTCAACTCATCCAGCGTGGCGGCCAGCATTGCCATCTCGGCAGGGTGAATGGTGTAGGGATTGAGAATGCCAGTGCCAATTTCAATGCGTTGGGTAGCCAGCGCCACCGCGGACAGAATCACCAGATCACTGCGCAAAAACAGATCGTTGCTGACCCAAAATTGATCAAAGCCGACCGCCTCTGCTGCCTGCGCCAGCGTGCGATACTCATGCAGGGGCAAATCATTATTCAACCGCAAACTAAACTTCATTCAGCTATCCTATCCGCTTGTTCTATTCTTTTGTGCTGCGGCCCGCGCCCACAATCGCTTCCGCTTCGATTTCTACCAAATAGTCTTCGCCCACCAACTGCGCCTGCACCAACGTATTGGCTGGGCGGATCTGGGCAAAATAGTCGCCATGCACGTGCGCCACCGCCTCCCAATCCTGCACATGGCGCACGTAAATCCGCGTGCGGATCACATCGGCGAGACTGCTGCCCAATTCCCCTAGGGCGTGCCCAATTTTCTCCAGGATATAACGGCTCTGTGCCGCGGGATCGCCTACGCCCACAACTTGCCCCGCGCCATCGGTGGCCGTGGTGCCCGCCACATAGATATGATCGCCATAGCGCACGGCACGACTATAGCCAGCCAGCGCTTCCCAGACAGTGCCGCTGCTGACGACTGTTTTACCGATGCTCGCTTGTTGTACACACACAGTGTTGTCTCCTGAAAAATATTGGGCTGGTGATTTAGCTTCTACCAGGCTAATCATACGATGAGCGTGGAAAAATCCCAAACAATTGTACTTTCGCCGCGCCATGCGTATACTTAGTTTCTGTCCAAGAATAACATGGATGATTTTAGACAGATTTACTTGCGTAACATCACGCAAATTCACTATTTTATTTCTGGACAGACCCTTAGGACAGTAGAAAGAATAAAGTATGCAGTAGGGGCGGCTTGCAGCCGCCCGTTCGCAGCGAGCCAAACGCGGGGCGGCTGCGCGGCTGCCCCTACTGCATGATTTTGTTGGGCAAGCGCTGGATCCTTATTGCTTTGAAAGCGCCTTAGGGAAAACCAGCTGCACTACCCTTCTATACAATTATACAATATTCGTTGCGCTAAAAGGAGTATCACCATGTCAGAATATAAAGAGTTGACGGACTATGTCGAGAGCGAAGCGGGTCTATCGTGGATCCGCGGCGGCGGACCTACCAGTCGCGCGTGGAACGGCATTCGCTATAAAATTGGCCTTTCGGGCAAAAATACGAATGCCAAAAACCTGTCGATGAATGTCGCCTCGGTGCCGCCCGGGGCGGTGGCCTATGCCCACATTCATGATGAGTTCGAAGTCATGCTCTTTATTTTGCAAGGCCATGTGCGTCACGAATATGGCCCCAACCTGGAATTTGCGGTGGAGCATACGGCTGGGGACTTTATCTTTATCGAGCCGGGGGTACCGCATGAGGTGTTTAATATGAGCGACAGTGAACCGGTGGTGGCAGTAGTCGCCCGCTCCGCGGCAGATGAGTGGGACAAAATTATCGATTATCCCTCCAAAACGCGCGACCGCGACCAGGTGCCGCCCAAGCAGAGCGTGGCCTAGACAATGTCTACACAACCGATCACGATTCCACAAACACCACAGGATCTCCAGCGTTATTTGGCGGAAACCCAGATCACTGCCGAGCTACTTCAGGATGTGGGGGAGACACCCACTGTCCCTGCCGCCGCGGCGGTGCTGGGCGTTGAAGCCGATCAGATTATCAAGACGCTGCTCTTTTTGATCGAACAGCCAGCACCAGTTGCAGCGATCCCGATCATTGTCATCAGCCACGGCGAGCGCCGAGTAAACAAAAAATTATTGGCCAACCATTTTGGTGTGGGAGCCAAGCGGGTCAAATTTGCTCCGGCGGATGTGGTGTTGGATCTGCTCGGCTATGCGGCAGGCGGTGTGCCGCCGGTTGGGCACAAAACGCAGGTACCCGTCCTGCTCGATAGCTCGGTCGTGCGTGCCGCCGAGCAATTTGGCGGCATTCTCTTTGGCGGCGGCGGCGATGATCGCACCATGTTGCGGATCCGATTGGCTGAGTTGCTGCGCGTGGTGACGCCGACCGTGGTGGCAGTCAGTTAAGCGGGGCAATAACATGACCGGCATCTTGCCGATGCCGGTCATGGCTGAATGTGCTACCTAGCGCCGAATGATCGGCAAGTATACCCCGTCATTCTCGGTGCGAATGATCGGCGTTGCGGTTGCGCCCGGCACCGTTGTTGCGGTGGGCATTGCGGTTGCTGTCGGGGTAGCGGTGGGAAGCGTGCCGCAGCTATTGCCTGTCCCTGGCGATGGCACCATTGGCATAAAGCTGCCGCTGTTGCGTGCGCCGCCCGCCCCATCGGGGCAACGGGCATTGGCGTGCGCGCCAGAATCGCCGCCCGCCTCTTCATCGACTTGCGACTGACCAGGATTTAATAGCGTCAACAATTCTGGGTCGTCATCATCATTGGTCTCGTAGACCATCGCATCAACCAGACCAACCGTTGTCACCGTGGTATTGGTGTTGAAGGTACCACTGCAATCGCTGGCGGCATAGAGGGCGACGGCGTCTGGGCCATTCTGGAGCGCATTGTCGGCAAAGGTCAGCCCGACATTGGCGACAGCGGCATTGCCAATCACAAAGAAGCCGCCGGCATTGAAGACCTTGCCATCCAGATCAAAGACGAGATAGGCGCGATCATTGGAGCCGTTATAGGCAACCAGACAAAGGCCATCAAGGGCCGCACCGGCAGGGCCAATCAATTCGATGTATTCAGCGGTGTCAGCCCCACTTGAATCAGCGTCTACCTCGTTGATCAGCGCAGCGACTGGCGTGCCCGAAGGGGTAGCAACGGGTGTGCTTGCGGTCGCTGAGGGGATTGGGGTAACCGTTGGCGTGGCTGTTGGTGCGCCAGGCGTCACAGTGGGCAAGGGGCTGCCACAGTTATTCGGTTCGCGCGGGCTGGGCGAGATTAACGACAGCGTGGCGCTCATCCGTTGGCCGCCACCCCCATTGGGACAACGCCCCATGGCGACTGCGTCTGAGTTGCGCGCACCGGCTTCATCCATCTGTAGCTGTCCGGCGATCAAGAGGGTCAATAAGCCTGGATCGTCGGCATCATCTGTATCATACACAATAGCGTCGAGCAGATTGAGCGTTGTCACGGGCGTGTTATTGGGAAAATCGCTGGCGCTACCAATGTATAGGGCGACCGCATCGGCCCCATTTTGCATGGCACCATCGGCAAAGGTGATAGCCGCGGAGGCAACCGCCTGGTTGCCAGCCACCAGATAGCCTTGGGCATCTGTGGTCAGGCCATCCAGATCGAGCGCTAGATAGGATTCGTCATCTGCGCCATCAAAAAAGACGAGCACCAATCCCTCTAACGACGTATTACCAACACCACCATCATAAAGCTCAATAAATTCAGCGGTATCTGTACTGGGCGAATCCACATCCATTTCATTGATCAGGATCTGGGCGGCTGGCGTGACAGAAGTCGTCGGCGTGGGGGTAGTTGGCGTGTTGACAGGGGTGGGCGTGGCGGAAGGCGTAACGGCGGTACAGCCATTGACGGCACCGGGTGAAGGCGGTGCTTGGCTATAGGTGCTGGTATTGCGTTGCCCACCACTGCCATTGGGACAGCGTTGATTTGAATCGCGATCCCCATCGCCGGCACCTTCTTCATTGATCTGGGGTTGACCCCCATTCAGGAGCGCCAGCAAGCCTGTATCATCTATATCATCTGTATCATAGACCATGGCATCGACCAGGTTGGCGGTCGTGACATTGGTGCCATTGGGAAAGCTCGTGGCGTCGCCGAGATAGAGGGCGACGGCATCGGCCCCTTGTTGGAGCGTATTGGTGGGAAAGGTGGCGCTGGCCAGGTTGACACCACTATTGCCCAGCACAAAATAGCCACTGGCGTTGGTGCTATGCCCATCCAGATCGAGCACATAGTAGGATTTGTCGTTTGTCCCATTAAAAAAGACGAGCGTGTAACCATTGAGCGACAGATTGCCGGCACCACCATCAAAAAGTTCAACAAATTCAGCCGTATCGGTACCGAGTGTATTCGCATCAACTTCGTTAATGACAAGTGTCGTTGATTGGCGCAGCGGGCCAGCATTTGCGGCTGGCGAAGAAAACACAAACGTCGCGAGGAAGAAACAAAGCAGTGCAAACAATAGTGCGCCAGCTAGAAACAATAATGAGGGTACAGTACGCTTCATGGCAATCTCTTTCTATATAAGCTATATAAGGTTTTTTAGAGTGGAGGACTTCTCCAAAAGACAGTATAGAAAAGTTTGCCCTTTCTACCATCCCTAGAATGCTGTTCAGTTTGGCGGCAGCAAACGGAGATAATCACCTGATCCAGCCCGACGAATACAGTACAACGCAGTAGGATTCGGTCAGTGGATCAAGCTGCTTTTGTTTTAAGCCAATCAGCAAAGCAGTGGGTATACAGGAGAAAAGTGCGCAATGCAGCGGCCCTACATGCGCCTTGTGCTAGATGTAGCGGAGCATCAACCTGTCGCTACCAAGGGCAGTTGTAAAGACTTTAGTCTTTGTCTGATTGGGGCAAGACTAAAGTCTTTACGGATGTATTTCAATTTGGGGTAACTTTTAGAAGTAGCAAACAACGTGTGCCAGGGACGAGCGAAGACCACACTGGCCTGACAAACTGCACCCCGCTCGTCCCCGGCACACTTCCCCAAAATCACGACCCCGCGACATCACGACCCTGCCTCACCCAGGCAACGGATAACAGTTCCCTGTTCCTGGCTGCACCGAATGATCGGCATTGGCGATCAGCACACAGAGTTGCGTCGCGCCTGTTGGTCGATCACTGGTCTTGATCGCGGTGTAGGGGCTGGGCGTAGCGTGTATCCACCACGGGCCGCTCCCCGGTATTCCGGCACCGCTGGTCGGCACGGTATTAAAGAAGAAATGCACATGCTGACCGGGCATTTGCGCCGTGAAGCCCGTCGTCTGGAAGCTGACACTGTAGCTCTCACCGGTTATGCCGATGGCGGTGATTTGGACGGTTGGACTGCTGGCCGCGCTACCATCACGTTGGACAATGGGCAGGAAGAGTTGGTTGGCCGGTTCCTCGACAGTCGGCGTATCCGCCAGCAGCGCAAACTGGGTGAGGCGCGGTGTCGCAGCAGTACAGACAAGGCGTGTCTGGCCACTTTCCTTGCTGCAACTCAGCCCGGCGTTGCTCCATTGTGTGCCATCCCAGGCATAGAGGCCCAGCGTCTCTGCGCTTGCCTCGCCCAGGGCATCCTCCCGATAGCTCAGGGTAATGGAGATTGTCTCGCCCAGGGTGAAATTGGTCAGCCGTTGGTTGTTCTGGTAGCCATCCAGGCGGAAGGCGCGCCCGGCGTATTGCTTGCCACTGGGCAGCGCATAGGTCGGCGCACTCAGTTCATCGAGCACTAGGCGCGTCGGATCGGCCAACGAGCCGGCAGGGATCGCAACGGCAATGTTATCTTGCCCCAGACTATGATTCAGCGCGCTGGCGGTCAGTGCCGTGGCATCGGCCTGGGCATTGACAATGTGCGTCACCACTGGCGTTGTACCGTTGGCAGTAAAGTCACCGTTGGCGCTCACCGAGTAGAAAGTATTGGTAATCGTGGATTCCGCGGTGACGACATAGGTCGTCTGCGTTACTGTGCCAAAGCCGCCCAGGGTGGGCACCGTCCAGCACCAGTAGCCCTGTAGCCGTAGTCGCACCCGAGTTGGTGATGGTTACGGTATAGGTGATCGGTTCGCCGGCAAGCGCCGTGGCCGGGCCGGTTTTCGTAATCGTCAGATCCGGTGCGGTTGTGGTGCGCAGCTTCAGTGTCTGCAGAGCGGCGGCAAAGCTGCCACAGTTCTCCACCCCCAGGAAAATGAATTGTTCACCGGCGCTGGGGAAGTTGTAGAGGGCGTTGGCGGTGCCTTGGCCACTCTTGGGCTCGGGCGACCAGGTGTAGCTGATCGGCTGGGTAGCGTTGAGCGGAGCCAGGGTTGTGGTAAAGATGTAATCCGTATTGGCTTGACCTGTCGCCGGCCCGCTCAGGGTAACGTCGGTCACCGGGAAGGGACACTCCGCCGGTACAATTGTGATCTGCCCCAGCACATCATCATCCTGCACCTCGCCATTGGGACTATCGACGCGGAATTCAATGTTGTAGACGCCCACGGCAGCGGGGCCAAAGGTGATGGTCGGTGTCATAATCGCCGTGCGCCCCGAACCGCTGAATCGGCTGGTGGCCAGGTGCAGCGTCACTGTGTCGGTGATCACCAGATTGCGATTCTCACCGGGCAAGCCTTCGTCGGGCAAGAGGCCATCTTCGCGAGTGGCTGCATTCTCGGCACCGTTGAGCAGGCGATAGGTGCTGCCCTCGCCGGGGTGCTCGACAATCCGAATCCACGCGGCAACATTGTTGTTCTGATCGCGCAGGCGCAGGTCCATGTTCTGCATGGTGCGCCACGAATCGGTGGGGTGAGTCCAACTGACGACAAAGGTTGTGGTGATGCCGGTAATGGCGGTTGCCCCCGATTCTGGCTGTACGAGTTCGCTTTCACCCAGGAAGGGGAAAGTAACGCTAAAGTTGCGGGGGTTGGAGTAGCCGCCACCCGGTTCTGGGTTGCGCACCTGAATCGCAACCGTGCGTGGCCAGGGCAAGCTGAGATCGCTGCCGCGCACGCGAATCCACATGCGTGTGCTGTTGGTAAATGAACTGGTGCGCAATTGACCGTTCCAGTAGGCTTGGGTTTGCGATGTAAAGCCACTGCCATTGATCTGCACCCAGAAACCTGATCCAAGTAGCGTACCGGTGGCAGAGCCGGGGCTGAGTGACGAGATCGTGGGCACAGGGTTGAGCGCGATGGTCTGGGTCGAAGCGATGAGACTGTAGCCGCTGGCCGTGTTGCCAACACCGCGCGCAATCACCTGATAGCGTCCAGTCTGGAGCATGGTATAGCCGTTGATCAGCGCGTTGTTGAGAACGCCGCCATTGTCGTTGAGCGCCACGCGCACGCCATTGGGGTCAAAGAGTTCCAGATAGGGATTTAGAAAGCTACCCCCGACAATGTTCATCTGGAGTGTGACCTGGGTGCCAGCGGTGGCAAAGATAAAGTAGTGATCGCGGTCATTGGCCGGATTGATGTTGCCAAAGAGCGTTTGCGGGGCGAAGAGATAGCGATAGTCATCACTGTCACAGGTGATCAAGGCACAGAGCGCGCTATAGACATCGAGCCGCCGCTTGCTCACGGTGCTGCTGCTGCGCTGGTCGGTGATCAGGGTGCCGGTGCCCGTGAGGGCGCTGACGATGTTGTTGACGGTGGCATCGCTGCGCGCCTGCTTGAAGATCGCAATCGCTCCGGCCACATGGGGCGCGGACATGGAGGTCCCGCTCTTGTCGTTGTAGCCGGCAAAGAGCACCGGCGCATCGATATCGGAGCCGGTCGCCAACAGCGTTGTAAAGGAGGCGATATTGGAATAGCTGGCCACGGTGTCATTCTTTGCAGTCGCGCCCACGCTGATCGCCGTCGAAATACAGCCAGGCGCACCCATTGCGTTGCGAAAGCCACTGTTGCCGGCAGAAATGACTGTGGCAATACCCGCCCCGCGCAGCAGATCAACGCTGCTCTTGAGCGGATCAGAGTTACAGGCCGCCGTGAATTGACCGCCACCCAGGCTCATATTGATCGAGGCGATACTAAAGGTATTGCGCAAAGCATAGACGCGATTCAGGGCAGCCAACTGGTCGGAACCGTAGGTGAGGGAGCAAGGACTGGTGCGCCCGGCATTGGAACAGAAGGTATTGGCACCACCATCCGTAAAACGCGAAAAGACCTGAATGGCGATGATCGAGGCTGCCGGCGCAACCCCCGCTACAATGCCCGCGACATGGGTGCCATGATCACAACTGGCGGTGGTAGAAGGACAGTTGAGGCCGGAATTGTTGGCCGTCGAGCTGGCCGCACTGCCAGGGCAAACCGAGCTAGCACCCTGTGCCGAGCTAGCACCCTGTGCCGCGTTGTTGGTCGAGTAGCACGCTTCGGAAACAATTTTACCGAAGAGCGCGGGGTGATTTTTGTCTACACCGGTATCCAAGACCGCTACCGCCATGCCATTGCCGCGGTAGAAGAGCGAATGCGCGTCATCGGCGCGGAGCAGCGGCACACTTTCATCGAGCAGCGGTGGGACAGGAATGTCCTCGATGATCCGCACCACCAGGGGATCAGCCGCCAGCGCTTCCAGGGCGGCAGCATTGTCCACCGTCAGCGCCAGATAGGGGACATAGGGGTAGTACTTGACATTGCTGGGATTGTAGACGGCCAGCCGACTCAACAGATCCGCTTGGGCTGTAGCAATCGCCGCTTCTTGCACACTGGCGGCCTGCACCTGATCAAAGGCCGACGGGTCATAGCCGGGGATGTTCAGTTCAATGATGAGGGGGATATTGCCTTGGGCTATGATTTGGGCGGCCAAGGTCGTCACCGTCGTCGCGTCTGCGCCAGTAGGTGTCGCCTGGCCAGATTGTGCGCTGGCATTTGGGCTGCCTATCCATCCACCCCAAAGGGCGAGACAGAGCAACATACCAACAAGCCGCAGCTTGCGCCACGCCAGCCAGCCGCTTTGATAAGAAATTGTAACCATTGATAATCCTCCTTTGCTTTATAGTGATCGGTTATCAGTTATCGTTTATAATGAGCGACAGTTGTGATGATGCGTAATTTATTTGACGATTAACCGTCAAACTGAGTAGATTGCGTTTCACTCTCCTCCGATCTAGCGGTGGTAGTTTCCCCCGGTTCATATACCTGGATTTGCTCTTGCAAAAAATGCATTAACGCCGCAAAATCGGCGAACGTGCGGTGGGCGCCGGTATGCGGGTGCATGAGCATAAAGCGCCAGCCACTGCCATCTGGTTGCGGTTGCACACGCCAATAGCGCAACAGATAGGTGTGATAGGTAACGCCCATTAAGGTTGGTTCCAGTAGCGTATTGGGTGCATGGGTGATTGATGATGTTGCTGTTGACAGCATAGCCGCCCATCGCTAATGCAGCGCTAATTTGGCCGATACCGCGTATATTCAGTGATAGATGATGACTCCTAGATTACACTTGCGGTTATTAGGCGATTGTCAGATCACTTTTGATCAAACTGGCTTTGATCAGGCGAGGGTGGATCTGCCCTTGGCCAAAGCACGCGCTCTGCTCGCCTATCTGGCCGTGAGCGGCCGAGTGGAGCCACGAGGTGCGTTGGTGGATTTGTTGTGGAGTGAATTGGGCGAAGCCGACGCCCGGCGCAATCTGCGCGTTGTCCTGACCCAGTTGCGCCAAGCGCTGGGTGATTATATTACCGCCACCCGCACCACCGTGAGCTTCCAGCGCGATCACCCCCACTGGCTGGATGTCGAGCGTTTGGTTGCCGGTGCGCAACGTCAAAGAGCGACGCAGACAACGGTACTTTCACCCGGCGAAGCCGAGCAACTAGCCCAGTGCTTTGCCCTCTATCAGGGAGATTTTTTGCGTGGGCTGGAAGTACACAATGCGCCGATCTTTGAAGAGTGGATGCTCATCGAGCGCGAGCGGCTGCGCCAGTTGGCGTTGGATATGGGGCAACGGCTTGTGCAGCACTACGCCGTCGTCGGTGATGATGACGCGGCCCTGAGCCTTTGTCAACAGCTATTGGCGCTCGAACCCTACAGCGAAGAAACGTATCGCCAATCGATGCGGCTGTTGGCGCGTAATGGTCAGCGTACAGCCGCCCTCCAACAATACGCGCGATGCCGGCAAATGTTGGCCGAAGAATTAGCCGTCGTGCCAGATGCAGAGACAACGGCGCTCTATGAACAGATTCGACTGGGAACCTTGCGCCCGCCAGCGCGCCAACAGTCGGCAACCGCACTTCCCTCGGCTCCCCCGCCCACCCAACATCTGCCCCTGCCCACAACCCCCTTTGTCGGTCGCACTGCCGAACTTGCCCAACTGACCGCTTTGCTGGCCGATCCAACCTGCCGACTCTTAACGTTGGTCGGGCCCGGCGGCATTGGCAAGACGCGGCTGGCGCTGCAAGCGGCGACCGTGTTCGCAGGCACCTCGCCCGCATTGCTGGCCGATGGCATCTTCTTTGTGGCCGCCGCGCCAGTGACCGCGTTGGAAGAGTTAATCGCGCCTATTGCCAGTGCGCTTGGCCTGCGTTTTTCTGGTCGACTGTCAGCAGAGACCCAATTGCTTAATCATCTGCGTGCGCGCCGTTTGCTACTGCTGCTCGATAATTTTGAACAGTTGGCACCGGAAGCGGCCACCTTGACCACCTGGCTGGAGCACGCGCCCGGTCTGCGCTTGCTGGTGACCTCGCGCGAGCGGCTCAATCTCTCATGCCGAGTGGCTCTTTCCGGTGGAGGGTCTGCCCATCCCGGCGCACACACTTGGGGAAACAGCAGAGAAAACGGCAGATACATTGGCGCATTATGGTGCTGTACAGTTGTTTGTGCGGCGGGCTTCGCGCGTCAACCTTGGGTTTAGCTTGGCGCGCGAAGCCACCAACGTCGCCGCCATCTGCACCATGCTCCACGGGCATCCATTGGCGATTGAACTGGCTGCTGGTTGGGTATACACCCACAGTTGCGCCGAGATCTTGCAGGAGATCGCGCTCAACCTGGATTTTTTGTCAGCCACTTTGCGCGATCAACCGCTGCGCCATCACAGCTTGCGCGCCACCTTTGCCCATTCTTGGGCATTGTTAGCTGCGCCGGACGCCGCGGTCTATCGACAGTTGGCGCTGTTGCGCGGCGGTTTTACGGTGGAGACAGCCAGCGCACTCACTGGTGCCGGGCAAGCGAGCTTGGCGCGTTTGGTGGACAAATCATTGATACAGCGTTCGCCGGGTGAGCGCTACGCCATCCATGAATTGTTGCGCCAATATGCGGTCCAACACCTGACACCAGCAGAAGAGCGCAGAACCCTGGCCGCGTACTGTCGTTATATGGCCCAACAGATGGCAACCTGGGAGGAGTGGCGCGAAACCGCGCGCGAACCGGAAGGGCTCGCCGCGCTAGAAGCGGAGGTGGAGAATCTGCGCATTGCCTGGGGGTGGCTGGCCGAACAACTGCGCCAGATGAATGTAAATTCCTCGTTGCGTACCAGCGAACAAGCGCTACGGACTGCGGTCGATCTGCTCCAATTGGCGGCCCAACTGAGTAGTGGGGTGACCTATTTCTTTCTGCGCCGCAGCCGTTACCACGAAGGCCAGCAGTGGTTGACATCCCTGCGCGCGGCCATACCTGATCCCGACAAACCCTGGGTGCAGATTGCCTACCTCGCCATTCAATTGGATTATGCCGAAGTGCTTTTTCATCAGAGCCACTTTGCCGCCATCGAGACGTTGTTGCAACCACACTGGCTGGCTTTGCGCCGCCTCTTCTCGCCGCTTCACCTGGCAATCGCGCTAACCATCCTGGGCAAAACCTATGTGCGCTTGGGGCGTTACGCGGAGGCCGAGGTCACCCTACAGGAGAGTCTCGCCCTCTACCAACAAGCCGGTGCAGACAAAGCGAGCACGGCTGTGCGCAAGTGCGCAACGCACTGGGTATTCTCTATAGTAACCAGGGGCGCTTTGCCCAAGCCGAAGAGCACTATCGCGCGTGTCTGGCAATCTTTGCGGCGCATGGCTATCAACGTGGATTGGCCAATGTCTCGAACAATTTAGGCTCCAACTTCGCCCGCAACGGCAACTATCGCCAAGCATTACTACTCTACGAGCAAACCTATACCTTGGCGCAAACCGTGGGTGAAGCGTTAATGATCGCGATTGCCCTGAGCAACCTGGGCAGCGTTGCGCGGGCGCTGGGTGATTATCCCGCCGCACAACAATATTATGTCGAAAGCCTGATCGGTTGTCGCGCCATTGGGGAGCGCCGCTGGACAGCCGCCACTCTCAACGGGCTAGGACTGACGCAGTTGGAGCAAGGCAGATTGGCAGAGGCACATGGGCATTATGCCGAAGCGCTCACTATCGCCCAGGAAATTGGCAGCAAATCCGACGTATTGGACGCCCTGGCCGGTCTGGGCGAGATCGCCTTGCAAGGGGGTAACGGACAACAAGCCGCCGCCATCCTCCATTTTGTTGCCCAGCATCCTGTCACCCAATTGCCGGCGCGACAGCGCAGTCAACAGCTATTGGTGCAACGGCAAGGACAACTCATCCCAGAAGCGCACAGCGCGACCGTTGCCCAAACGGTCGCCAACCTTGACTGGACAACGGTAATTGCGTTGGCGACTGACAGATCTGTGACATGAAATATTCAAGGGCATTATTGCGTATTAACGCCCCCAACCCCTCGCTTACCCATACTGTACTAGAAACTAAAGAACCACTGTAGCCCATATAAGCAACCCATGCCCAACACCAACGTCAGCAGCACACTTTGCGTGCGCCAAGCAACGAGTACTGCCACGATGCCTGCGAGCAAACGTGCATTGTGCCAGGTGAAATCCAGCGCGCCCTGCTGCACAATTAACTCGGGCACGGTGATCGCCGTCAGCGCGGCGACGGGCACAAAGCGCAGCGCGCGTTCAATCCATGGGGGCAATTGAATGCGTTCCATAAAAAAGATCAACGAAAAACGATAGGCAAAGGTAAGTAGCCCGATGCCGATAATGGTTAGCCAGAGTGGGAAAGTTGTCAGGTGGTCAGGTGGGTCGATTGGTCGGGTGGTCGTTCGCTCTAGTGCGCAGCCTACGGCAATTCCAGCGAGGATCGCCGTGATCAAGCCCAATTTGAGGGGCATGGCCAGGGCGAGCAAGGCGACTGCACCCGCAACCAAGCCAGTGGCCCCAATGGCGCGATCCTTGATCGCCGGCACGATGATCGCGATAAAGGTTAAGGGCATGGCAAAATCGAGCGACCAAGCTGCGGGAATTTGCGCGCCCAGAAAAACACCAATCGCTGTGCTCGTCTGCCAGGTCACCCAGAGGCTCATGCCGACGCCCAGAAAGTACCAATGGGCATAGGGTTTGGTGGGGTGGCGCTTGTCCATATAGCGCGCGATGGTCACGGCATAGGTTTCATCGACCAGCAAATAGGCGAGCAACGCCTGCCAGCGCTGGTTCAGATGTTGCAAATACGGTGCCATGGACGCGCTATAGAGCACACGGCGCAAATTGACGACCGCCGCCGTTGCCAGAATGACCAGCAACGGCGCGCCATCGCGCACCAGTTAGGTGGTAATAAACTGGGCAGACCCAGCAAAGACCAGCGGTGACATGGCTTGCGCCAGCGTGGCGGACAATCCCGCGCGCATTGCCAGGACGCCATAGATCAGCCCAAACGGAAAGGCACCGAGTATAAGTGGCGCGACACCTGCCACCCCGCCCATAAATTCTTGGCGACGGCTACGCAGCGGATAGCGCGGTACGTTAATTGCTTCGGTAGCAAAGGCCTTTTGCTCCATGTTTCCTCCTCAACAACAGTTGGCACAATCGTCATCCATGTATCTTATCAAAATCAGTCGCAATTGTCTCGTATCAATTGGCCCTTGTTACACCAGGCCAATTGCGAAAATCAGAAGAAATCAGAATTGCCACTTGACAAACGAAGAAAACAATGCTAGAATTCCGAACATGATTCGGAAAACAATTACGAGTAGAGATTATGCCAGAATTAGCGCACACAGAATTACCCAGTGAATTAACGCCCAGGGAACGTCGTCAGCAGCGGACGCAACATGGCATTATCGATGCCGCCCGCCAGATTATTCGCGAAGGGGGCGTCGAGGCGTTGTCCATGCGCGCGATTGCCGAGCGCATTGATTATAGCCCCGCCGGCTTATATGAATATTTTGCCAGCAAAGAAGAGATCATTGGTGCGGTCTGCGAACAAAATTTTGAACGCTTCACCCAGCGGTTGGCCGCGGTTGACATCGCGTTGCCGCCCCCGGAATACATGTTAGAACTTGGTTTGGCCTATATTGACTTTGCGGCGCGCAACCCCGATTCATTTTTGCTCATGTTTACCACAGTGCCCTTACTGCGGGGCGGCAAAAAACATCCCGATATCACCGATGATGTAGAAACCCTGATTGCCAAGGGCGATGCCTTTGGCATTTTGGTCAAGGGTGTGCAGCGCTGTGTCGAAGCAGGTCTCTACCCGGCAAGCGCCGACTTCGGTGTGATCGAGATGGCCTATGCTTCGTGGACCCAAGTGCATGGATTGGCGATGTTGCGGGTGACCAATGGGGAATTATTTTCGTTTGACTATGCCACCGTTGAGCGCAATGCCCTCCGCGCGCAAGGGGCTGGTTTGGCGCACCGGGCATAAGTTTCGTTATAAGTTTTTTTGTAACGATTACGACAACGTTAAATTCGTGTTGAATTCATTCAGAGCAGCAGGTAATGAAATTTAACATTGTCGTACGATTCAGGCATCGGTTTTTTCCCGGCTGGTAGTTATGTTTTTTTATCTCTACCGAACAAGAGTCGGAAAACGCAGGTTGTTCAAATCCAAATTGTTCAAAACCTAACCGTACAAGTTCCGTATTGATAGCAATCGAAAGGTATACGATCATGCTCTGGCTTGATGCAATCCTGGCCTACGCCCATTTTATTTCGATTATCCTGGTGGTTTCCACCGTCATCACCGAGGCGGTGCTCTGCTGGCCGGGGCTCACAACCGAATGGGCGCAACGGCTGGGGCGCATTGATCTTTTGTACTTGGTCGCTGCCATTCTGGCGTTGGCTAGCGGCCTGTTACGCCTCTTCTTTGGCGTCAAAGGCGCGGCCTTCTATGTCAATAATCCCGTCTTTTGGGTCAAGATGGGCCTGTTTATTGTAGCGGGCCTGATCTCGATTATCCCAACCCTGCGCTTTATCCGCTGGAGCAAAGCGCTGCGCAACAATACGATCACAGCGATCAGCAATAGCGAACTAGCCAGCACAGCCCGCATCATCTACCTGGAGTTGGTGCTACTAGCCCTGATCCCACTGATGGCGACGCTGATGTCACGCGGCTTTGGGTATGGTTTGTAAACAAGGTAAATGCAACAAAATAGCGATAAAGGAGTAGTGATGTACGAACAATTGTTTCAACTTTCAAACGTATTGGTGATGCCGTTTTGGCTGCTGATGATCTTGCTGCCCTTTTGGCGCTGGACCAAGCGCATTATCGCTTCACCCTGGATTGCAGCCCCGGCGGCGCTGCTCTACGTTATGTTGGTCTTGCCTGATTTTGCAAGTTTGTTGGCGCAATTAGCGAATCCGCAACTGCTCCAGATTGCGGCCTTGCTCGGCACGCCTGGCGGCGCAACAATTGCCT
>DAOTTR010000462.1:0-6992 GCA_034437715.1 Caldilineaceae bacterium | reverse complement strand
CATGGCCGGCCCCAGCCAATAGCTTTCGCGGCGCAGGGCCAGATCGGATTGCATGGTGCGCATATAGCCCAATGTATGTGCCCGATCAGCCCAGGTGTAGCGATAGAGGCGTAGGTCGGGCGATGGGAGGTTATCGGCGGCAAAGGTGGGAACTGTGTAGGCGGGGTCATAGGGCATCCAGATCGTCACCCGTTGCTGTTGGCGCACAAATTCGTGACAAAGAGCTTCGATGAAGGTACCGCTAAAGTCGCCCGGAAAGCGGGGATAGTTGTGAGTCAAAACGCCGATATGCATAGTGTATGCATCATATACATACTTATGGGTTACGTCAATTCTGCTGCCGCTCGCCAGTCCATGCCAAGAATCAGGCTAGCGAAGGGGGTGGCACCTTCCTGGGATTTACACCAGACTCTACCAGTGGTGTGTCAAGCGTGATTTGATGGGCAGTAAAGACTGAAGTCTTTGTCCGAGAGAGGAAAGACTAAAGTCTTTACTACCCATCAAAACTTACGTTATAAGCGACTAGTACAGTTGGGCGTAGATACCACGGCAGTTAATCAGGCACGTTACTCGTGTACATCATGGTAAAAATAGGGTACCTTATTTACGCCGGGATCTACTAGGGATAGGTGCGGTAATGACCTTGTCCCTTGGCAACTTGATAATAGGAAGCACCGGCCGAGTTATAACGGGGGTCGGGATAGTAACGAACCCCAGTGTGCCCACCAGTACTCTCATAGTAGCCCGGCATGTACTCCTGTGGGCTAGGATATTGGTTATCGGCATAGCTATAGTCTTTGCCATCATGATAATCGCCATGATAATCACCAGGGCAACCGCAATCCCACTTGTTAGCGTGTTCACCATACATCTTATAGCGGTCATAGTGTTTGTCACCAGCGTACGGTTGATGAGCTTTGTGAGGAAAAGGAATACATATATGTTGACCAGGGTAGATGCGGTGAATATTGGGAATATCGTTGGCTTGCGCAATCGCATACACACTTACGCCGTTGCGCGCGGCAATTCTTGATAGCGTATCGCCATGATGTACATAAACGTAGGTTGCGCATGTATGAGCTGGGTAGCCACCCTCTTTGTAACCGTTATACGACTGATTGGCCCCACCGGAGGAAGCCAACGCAACCGAGGGTAGCAATCCATAGAGTAAGCTAAGAAGCAGCACAGGTACAACCCTTATACACCAAGCGGATAGGGGTAGTGATTGAATCCGTAACATGGGGGATCTCCTTTTCAATACTTTCAATACAACGATAATTCAATACAACGGGAATCACATTGGGTTGAAGTAGTGCTGGAAATTTCGTACTTGCCCGCAACGAGCCAGTGATACGAAATTTCCAGCAGCTAGCGAGGTTTAGTTACGGAATGCAGATCTTCTGCCCGACATAGACATACATATGCTTTTGGCTCTGCACCCATGGATTCGCCTTGAGCATGGCGCGGGACGGCACACCATATTTCTGACCAATCGAATAGAGTCCTTCACCGGGTTTGACAATGTGGGTGTTAAGGCAATTCGGGTGGCCAGGTACGGGTTGTGGGGTAACGCCATGCCCCTTCTGCTGATTCTCAAAGGTTGGTACACGCACACAGGCACTTGGTTCTTGTGGCAAGACAACGGTATAGCAAGTATCGGTATGTGGCAACCAGCCAGCCTTCTGCTCTTCACAGACTTGGTAACGCGAACCAGGAATGCGATAATCATCCTCTGGCAAGACAAAGGTGTATTCGCCTTGTCCATCGGTTAGCAGTGGGGTCGGTTGGAAGCCACCGGGGTCCAGCGGTTCTGCCCAGATTTTCCAGCCGGGAATGCCCACCTTGCCATTGCTGTCGATCTTGATGCCTTCAATGCAAAACTGCGGTGCATCTTGCACATTCAAGAAGGTCACCACTTCACACGCTTCACCGCCGACAACTGTCACAGCGAGCGTAGTGGGCGTAATGGGTTTCCAGCCGATACGTGTCTCTTCCACAACCTGATATGGACCAGGCTGTAGACCATCAAAGTACACTTTGCCATTAAGGTCGGTAACACCAGAAGCAGCGACTGAACCATCGGTGCGCAGCACTTGCATTAACCACCCAGGCAAAGGCATCTGGGTATTGTCTGGGCGTACATCATACTTGAAGACTTCCACGCACCCCTTGTAGCGGATCCGGTTCTTGAAGTAGATGGTAACTGGCGTTTGCACATCGACTTCTTGCATGCCATTGGGTGGTAACACAGCGGTGTAACTAGCACCTAGCGGGGCAGATTCGGTGAAGATCCAGCGACCGGGGCTTAACCGAAAGACAATCGTGCCAGTATTATCGGTAAGATACTCTTGCGCAGTAGCAAAGATATTACCGGGGCCAGGCTCGGCATGAATTCGCCAATTTTCTTGGCCCACATATTCATCATTGACCTTGATCACGGTTACCTTGATAATCCGCCGCAACTTGAAACGGATTTTGATACATTCTTGTCGACCGTAGGTCAGCGAGACATCAAACAGATCCGGGGTAACTGGTTCCCATTCCTGATCTGCCTTTTGGGTTATTTCAACTTGAAATTGCCACTCTCCTGCAAAAAGCCCGCGCGTGGGATCTTCAGGCAACGCTTCAAATTTGAAATAGCCTTCGTTATTGGAAATTTCACTAATTGCACGGGTTGTGTCTAATTCACCCTGTGCATTTCTGGGCGTAGCACCGACGATCCAGCCGTCCTTCAGCAGATTCTCATTGTGATCAATCAGAGAACCTTCAACACAGATTTTGTCAACAGGGACAGGCCCAGTGTCATCGCTAACACCTGCGGCATAAACAGTTGTGGCTGAAGTCATAAACAAAAGCGCCACAAATCCAATCAGCAGGTAGCGGGCACACTCAACTAAGGGTGAATTGCGTACGCGAGGGAACATACACTTCTCCTTCATGAAAAGACAATATTTGTTGGCAACGTTATCGTAATGTTAATGCCAATTACAAGGAAAAGAACACAAACACAACGTAAGAGGAACAACTTGATAACAACGATCTGGCAGGCAACGATAGCTGTACACCTCCTTTCTACAAAGAAGCAACAGAGAGATTCTTGGCGGAACTCATACTACCGTTACGTGAGGTAAGTTACGAGGCTAGTTGAAACTTTCAAGTTTGCGATGAAAGTGTCTTAGAAACGCATACCATTTCCCACTAGAAGGCGTTCGACCTGTACAGGGGGAATGATACAGATTTCAACGAATATAGATCTTTTACGCAGGAAATGAATATTTCAATCAGCTTATAGACAAATCAGAGTAAAGCTTAGAATACCGGCAAACAGCGTGCAAAACAACCGGCTCAATGAAAAGCTTGTCGTGGATTGCTACGCAGTTTATCTGATTGGTCTATAATGAGTTTCCCAAGACTTTTGCTGACATATAAAACAGCTCTATCAGCAAATTGATGAGCAAGATAAGCTTATCATAGTTATTGGCGCTTTTCAAGAGGGAAATGGTGCATTACTCAGAATATTACATTACATTTCCTGGTTACAAATGAACATAAATTCATCTAAATTACAATTTATTCATTTCAAACAATCGTTTTTCAAAATATAGTAATGCTTGGCAAAAACCGCGGGCAACACCCCAATAGATGCTACCCGCGGTTGTCTTCTTTCACGGTATTGATGCGTATAATCAGTAGCGCGCGATTACCCTACGCTAACCGTGCTTACGGAATACAGACCGACTGGCCGACATAGACAAACATGTGCGATTGGTTGTGTACCCAAGGATTGGCAGCAACAATGGCCTTCGAGGAGATGCCATATTTGTAGCCAATACCGTAGAGCGTTTCACCCTTCTTCACAATGTGGGTCTTGGCACAGCCTGTGGTCGGTGAGGTAGGCGTGGGCGTAACCGAACTCTGGCTGTGCCCAACCTGCTGATTGACGAAGTTTGGCACGACTACACAAGCACCTGGCTGTTGTGGCAGTGTCACAGTGTAACAGGTGGGACCAACAGGCACCCAGCCATCGATATCTTCGTAATCTTCGCAGATTTCATAGCGCGATCCAGGCACACGATAGTCATTGCCCGAGAAGGTGAATTTATACATGCCAAGGCCATCGGTCACCAGATCGTCGGAGTCTTCGTCACTGTCATCCAGCGGCTCGGCCATAATCGTCCAGCCGGGCAGACCAATGCCGCCATTGCTGTCGATTTTGTACCCCTCGATACAATACTCAGGGTCAGCTTGCTGATTGTCAAAGACAACCTGCACGCAATCACTGGCAGCGGGCGTCAGCTCTACATCATAGCTGCCCACGGTGGCGGTTTCCCAACCCACCCGCTCTTCTTCTACGACCGTATAGGGGCCATAAGGTAATTTCTCAAAGGAAACCATACCCAGCGCATCAGTTGCGCCGATGGCGGCCAATGAACCATCAGCCTTGAGCAGGTTGACTTTCCAACCTTGCAAGGGGAAGGGGGTATCACCGGAGCCAACGGGTGGCACATCTTGCTTCAAGACATCAATACAGCCATAGATGTTGATGCGATTCTTGAAACGAATGGTGTAGGGGCCGGGGGCTTCTACTTCCAGCGCTTGCGTGCCATTGGTGGGCACCACTGGAGTGTAGTTGACATCATCTGGCGCATATTCGCTGAAGATCCAGTTGCCTTCGGTCAAGCGAAAGACCACTTCACCATTGGCATCGGTTGTGCCTTCATAGCTAATGGCAAAAGCATTGCCAGCCGCCGGTTGTGCTTTGATCTCCCAATCGGCCAGCCGGTTGTGGTTTTCATCGATCTTGACCACAATCACGGTGACGACCTGGCGCAGTTTAAAGCGGATCTGATAGCAATCGCTCTGGCTGTAGTCGAGCATGACATCAAATGAGGCAGGTGTTACGGGCTCCCATTCCTCGCCATCCTTGCGCACGTCGATGGCAAATGTCCAACGACCGGCAGCTAGGCCTTCTTCAAAACTAAACTCACCATCTTCATCCACAGCAACGGCGATCGCGGTGCCATCCGACGATGTGGCCGTAACGATCCGGCCATCGTCAAGTAGCTCTTCTTTGTGATTGATCACGGTGCCTTCAACACAAATATCACTGTTACTGGGTACAACGGTAGAACCACCGCCAATCCCGGCGGCATAGGCGCTCGTCACAGGCAGCAAGAGCAGGCAGGCAAACAACAAGGCCAACCCCCAGCGTACTTGCACAGCATGCAACCCTCTAGACATCTGAGTGAACATAGAATTCAACTCTCCTTTTACAGGCGGAATTTCCCTGGCAATTGGGTTGCCTTTAGAAATTATGTTAGATAATACAATCGCTCACTTCGGTGCATGATAGGACAACATTACACCAGAAAATTTCGCCCATCTTCGCGCAAAGCTAAAATACGAAATGCTTCAAGAAAATTGTCTATAACGCTACCGCAGCAAGCAATGGCCGATGCGATGCGATCAGCCACAAATTTGCCGGCGTAAATTTATGCCCGATCCCATCCTCAGCTCTTTGATTTGGATTGCACATTCAGCCCATGTGTTACCCACTGCTATCACAGATTATCGGCTAGAAATTCATCCCTGATTCCCACGCCGGAGAATGCGAAAAAAATTTTCTAGTAAACAATGTTCCGCCCCCAATAGAACGATACTGCGCATAAGGGATAGCGGATACTGACAGTAGTGTATAATTACCATAAGCTGATATACAATCATCCTACTCATTCTAGATGACGTAGAATTCATAAAAAGTTACGCCTGTTTGTTAGAAACTTTATAGTAAAACGTATAATAAGAGGTGCCCTTTTGTCGATCGATCAACGCAAAGCTGACCATATTCGCATCAATCTCGAAGAAGATGTAGCCTTTCCCACCTTGACCACAGGCTTAGAACGCTTTCATTTTACCCACCAAGCCCTGCCGGAATTGAATCTGCAGGAAATTGACACGCACGTTGAACTCTTTGGGAAACGCTTAACCGCCCCCATTCTGGTCAGCTCGATGACGGGTGGCACAGCAGATGCAGCGCGGATCAATCAAAATTTGGCCGAAGCAGCCGAGCACCAGGGGTTGGCAATGGGCGTGGGCAGCCAACGCGCTGGCCTGGAACACCAAGAAAAATCGAACACGTTTCGGGTGCGCGCGGTTGCACCAAGCGTACTGCTCTTTGCCAATTTAGGCGCGGTGCAACTAAACTATGGCTATGGGGTTGATGCCTGTCGCCGCGCCGTCGAGATGATCGAAGCCGATGCTTTGATCCTGCATCTCAATCCGCTACAGGAAGTGGTGCAGGCAGGCGGCGATACCAACTGGCGCGGATTATTAAGCAAAATTGCTGAGGTTTGTCGGCGCTTGTCCACCCCCGTGATTGTCAAAGAAGTGGGGTGGGGCATTAGCACCGAGGCAGCGCGCCGCTTGATCGAGGCCGGGGTCAGCGCCATCGATGTCGCCGGTGCCGGAGGCACTTCCTGGAGCCAAGTCGAAATGCACCGCGCACCCACCGAACGCTTGCGCCGCTTGGCCGCCGCCTTTGGTGATTGGGGCATTCCCACCGCCGAAAGCTTGCAAATGGTGGCGCAAGTACGCCATGAAGCGCAACGGCCAGATCTGGCGATCTTTGCCAGTGGCGGCATTCGCAGCGGGCTGGATATTGCCAAATGCGCTGCCTTGGGAGCCGAGTTGGTGGGCTTGGCATCGCCTTTTCTAAAACGGGCCGTAGTTTCTGCCGAAGCGGTCTGCGAAGAGATGGATCTGCTGGCGACCGAGGTGCAGATTGCCATGCTCTGTAGTGGCTGTGCCACGCTCCATGCGTTACGCCGTCCTGGCGTGTTGCGACGTGTGACGCAGTAGAAGGTTACGAAATAACGATTACGCTAAGGCGCTTTCAAAGCAATAAGGATCCAGCGCTTGCCCAACAAAATCATGCGTAGGGGCGGCCGCGCAGCCGCCCCGCCTTTGGCTCGCTGCGAACGGGCGGCGGCAAG
>DAOTTR010000461.1:0-6081 GCA_034437715.1 Caldilineaceae bacterium | reverse complement strand
CAGCATGAAAACCGGAGTTTGATGTAGCAATGATCAGCGTGCCGGGGAGTGCCCAGGAAAAGTTCTCAGTAGAGATCTACAGTTGGGCAGTCCCCGGCACGCTATAGCGCAACTCCGCTTCTCAAATTGAACGCAGTATAGCAAGCGAAATCTGGAGCGCTAACGTTTTGTCAATTGTGTCGCTGGTCGTGGTCATCCGTCATAGTCATCCAATGTATCGTCCAAACGTTGCGCTGTAAACATTCACTGCTACTCAATTCGCGCTATCGGCCGCCTGCAAGGAACGCAGCAGATGTTCGGCTTCGCTGGTCGGCTCGGTGGCTATCACATCCTGGTGATGCTCGATCAACCAGCAGGTTAACGCCGAACAGCCCCATTCCTTGGCCCACTGCGCCCCGATGGCCGGATGCCTTTCATGCACATAGAGCAGATAGCGCCACCCTTGCTGGCGATCCGCTGCCGCCCAACGCGTTAGCAAGTAGGGCGCAAAGGCTTCCAACAAAACAAGCGGACCACGCACCCATAAATTGATACGTAGTTCCGCTCTGTCGGCGGCGAGTTTGCCAACATCATGTAACAGCGCGGCTGCGGCTAGATCGGGCACAATCGGCACTGTTGTCGCACGCCGTTGCAGCGTTTGCAGGACGTTGAGACTATGCCGCTGGGCATCCTTGGGCAATTGCTGAAAACGCACACTGGCAGACACAGGCAAATAGTGTAACGCGGCGGCCAACTCAGTTGGTTGTACTGTAGCGCGCCAACCCATCAAAAATTGACGTACACGATAGGCCCACAAACGCCAAGCCGGGGTGGCGGAATGAACAGGCATAACGTTATAGAATGATCGTTGTCAAAAGCCACAAAATGATTTGCACCGGCACCTGAATCACCCAACCGGCGATCCAGATGAGCGCGAAGAGAATCAAAAAGCCATATTGATTAAGAATGGTACGGATCTGATAATTCATTCCTGGCCAGAGGGCAAACAAAATATGCGAACCATCTAGCGGCGGCACAGGGATCAAGTTGAAGACAAAGAGCATGACATTGATCAAGGCAAACGACGTGGCAAAGCTGTACAAGAATCCACTAGATAAGATTCCTATCCGTACCAAAATCAACGCCAAGATTGCCAGCAATAAATTACTGATCGGCCCCGCTAGCGAAACCAGGATCGTTGCTAGTTTGGGGTTTGTATTAGTATTGCTCGGATTCCACTGAACAGGTCGCGCCCAACCAAAGCCTGTGAATAAAATCAACAAGGCTCCAACCGGATCAAGATGGACCATAGGGTTGAGCGTATAGCGGCCTTGCCACTTGGGGGTGTTGTCTCCCAAACGTACTGCTGTTGCCGCGTGGGCAAATTCATGGACGGGCAGCGCCACCAAAATCACTGCCGCTACCGCAAGCAAACGTTCAGGTCTAAACGTGCCATTTAAAAGTAACGCCAACAAAACTAAGACAGCAATGGCCCCAATGACCAACTGCTGATTACGGGTAAGGGTACTCCATCGAGCGCGAAATGTGTTTAGCATAGGATTTTCATTATAGCATGGGTAAGGGAACAGACAATAATCGGTAAGCAGGGAACAGGCAGACACGAGACATCAGACACGAGATGCGAGACATCAGACACGAGACATAGAGTAACTGTCTCCTTGTCTCCCAGCCTCCCAGCCTCCCTATCTCTTTGTCCGCTTGTTCCCATTTCCAATCTCTTCTCTGGTTGACTATAATACAGCCATGAACATTCGTTGGTTACGCCAATTGCTGTGGCCGGCTGTAGAGCGACCGCGTCGCTTGTTAGCAATACGCATAGGGTTGCTATTGGTCGCGGGGATTGGGCTTATCTGGGGTGGCTTATGGTTGTGGCGCACCTATGGAACGGCCCGCGTCCCGCTGGGCCCCCAACAGACGGTGGTGACGATCAATTCCAAAATTGGCGTGCACACGCGCTTGACCGACGAGGTTGAGCCATGGAAGATCAAGCGCACGCTGGAAATGGTGCGCGCAATGGGTGCGCCCTGGATTGTCGAATATTTTCCCTGGGCCTATGCCGAGCCCAGCCCTGGCCGCTATGATTGGTCACACCACGATCTGGTGATCGAGCACGCGAACCGCCAAGGGTTGACGGTGATTGCGCGTCTGGGCTTTGTGCCCGAATGGGCGCGCCCCAAAGATAGCACGCCGCTATACCTAGCCGAAGACCAGTTTCCCGCCTTTGCCAACTTTGCCGCCGAATTTGTCAAACGCTACGCTGGCAAGGTTGAGTATGTGATCATCTGGAATGAACCCAACTTAAGTCTGGAATGGGGCTACCAGCCCGTGTCGCCGGAAAAGTATGTGGCCATGTTGCGCGCGGTCTATCCCGCAATCAAAGCGGCCAACCCAGCGATCCAAGTGTTGGCCGGTGCCTTGGCCCCCACCTTGGCCCCGCCCGGCAGCGCCGATGGCATGAATGACTTGATCTTTCTCCAGCGCATGTATGACGCTGGTGCCGCCGATTATTTTGATCTATTATCGATTCATGCCTATGGCTGGTATTCGGACCCCGACGAAGCCCCGGCCGCGGATGTGGTCAATTTTCGGCGTTCTGAATTGCTACGGGCGATCATGGTAGAAAATGGCGACGGTGACAAAGACGCCATGATTACCGAGGGTGGCTGGAATGACCATCCACGCTGGACGCGCGCCGTGCGCCCCAGTCAACGCATTGCCTACACCCTGCGCGCCTACGAACTAGCCGCAACCGAGTGGCCCTGGCTACAAGCTGTGGGCCTGTGGGCCTTTCGCTATCCGTGGGATGCCAAGAGCTACCAAGATTACTACACCTTTGTGCGCACCGACTTTGAGCCCAAACCGCTCTATCTGGAGGTGCAGCGCTATGCCGAAGGGAAATCGCCATGAACAAGAACTGGCGCTGGCTGGGGCTGGCCTTCGTGCTCATTGCCTTTGTTGCGTTCCTGGCCATGTGGCTCTTTCCCGATAGCATTCGCCTGCTGCGCCGCGACAATACCTGGCGTACCATGCAAACCAACGGCGTCTGGCGGGTGGGCATGGACCCCAGCTTTCCCCCCTTCGAATCCCTGAACCCCGCGGGCCAGCCCGCGGGGTTTGATGTGGCGCTGGCCGAGCAAATCGCCACAGCCTGGGGCCTCCGAGTCGAACTGGTGCCCATCGGCTTTGATAGTTTGCTCGACGCGTTACAGACCGGGCAGATCGATAGTGTGATCAGCGCCTTGCCCTTTGACGAGCGCATGACCCAGGATATCACCTATTCTGCACCCTATTTTGAAAGCGGGATCTTTCTCGCCACGCGGCCAGAGATCGGCATTCAGGGGATAGAAGATTTAGTCAATCAGACCGTGGGGGTCGAATGGGGCAGTATGGGCGATCAGGTAGGGCGGCGGCTGCACACGACTACCCCCACGCTGCAACTGCAACCCTTTGACACGCCAGCAGCAACAATTCGCGCATTGGTCGAGGCACAGACAGTCGATGCAATTCTCATCGACAATGTCACCTTGCGCATGGCCCAAGTCAATGGTGCAGCATTGGTGGCCGTTGGTCCTGTCCTAGAGAGCAATCCCTTTGTGATCGCCATGCCCACCACAGCCTATGAACTGCACGCCGCCGTGGCCCAACAATTGACAACCTTGCAGGCAACCGGTGGGCTGGCAGATCTAGAAGCGCGCTGGTTTGTGGATTGAGCCAGGTAAGTACAGCTAACCTAGCGTAGTAAAGACTTTAGTCTTTCCCAAATCAGACAAAGATTAAGGAACGAAGACTAAATAAACCAACAGACTTACGAAATTGTCATATCTGCGAAGGCAGGTATCCACTCTTGTCAACCCTAGATTCCCGCCTTCGCGGGCATGACAACTTCCTGGTATTAAACAGTCTGGATTCCTAAAGTCTTTACTACGGTCCACTAATCAGCTGTAAAATGTTGTGGGGTGACACATGCGCAGTGACCGTGAATTGGTGATTCTCAATGAAATTGCCCAGGCGTTGAACCGCTCTATCGATCTTGACGAGGCGTTGCAGACAACCTTGGCCCAGGTCGCTGCGCTGCTCGATCTGCATACGGGCTGGATCTGGTTGCGCAATGAGCGGACCGATGCCTTCTACCTTGCGGCGTCCCAGAATCTGCCACCGGCGCTGGCCAACAATCCGGCGCGCATGGAAGGCTGGTGCCTTTGCCTCGAATCGTATGAAGGGGGTGATCTGGAAGGGGCAGCCAATATTGATGTGATCACCTGTACGCGGCTCAAAAACCTGATCAAAGGGACCGATGGCTTGCGCTACCATGCCAGCATTCCGCTCTATGCCCATGGCAAAGAATTGGGCGTGCTCAACCTGGCCAGCCAGGATTGGCGCGAATTGTCGGCTGATGATCTGCGTCTGCTCTACACCGTGGGCGATCTGCTCAGTATTGCCATTGAACGGGCACGCCTCTTTACCCACCGCGCCCAAGTCGGCGCAGTCGAGGAACGCAATCGTCTGGCGCGCGAAATCCACGATACACTGGCGCAGGGCCTGTCGGCGATTGCCCTTCAGCTCGAAACCGCCGATGCACTGCTGGAAACGGCGACCCAGCCCGAACGCATTCGCCATGTGGTGCAACAAGCTTTGCAACTGACGCGCAGCAACTTGATCGAGGCGCGGCGTTCGGTGCTGGATCTGCGGGCGACACCGCTCGAAGGACGCACCCTGGCCGAGGCCCTACAAGAGTTGGTCCAGGAGACGCTGACCAAACATTCGCTTGCGCTTACTCTGCACGCCGTCGGCGGACATCATCCTTTGCCCGCGGCCATCGAAACAGGACTCTATCGTATTGCCCAGGAAGCGCTAACCAATATTTATACCCATGCCCAGGCTACGCAAGCCACCATTCACCTGATCTGTACACCAGCAGCCATCCAACTGATCGTGCAAGACAATGGACGCGGCTTTGAGCCGGATCAAGTGACCCACGACCGCTATGGATTGACAGGGATCAATGAACGGGTACGCCTGTTGGGTGGTCAATTGGCAATTGAAAGTGCAGCAGGTGCGGGCACCAAAGTTGCAGTAACCGTACCCTTATAACAAACTATGTACGCGTGACATAAATTCATGTAATTTTAGACAAGCGAATTTGTGCCACGCGTAAGGGTGATCTGGAGTAGACGCGGGGTTGTAATGGATTCACCAATCATTCGTATTTTGTTGGCCGATGATCATCCAATTGTGCGCGATGGCCTACGCGCCGTATTGAGTACCCAACCCGATTTCCAAGTTGTGGGGGAAGCAGAGACGGGTGCGCAAACCTTGCAAAAAGTGGCGGCGTTGGCCCCGGATATTTTGTTGCTCGATCTGGAGATGCCCCAGGGCGACGGCGTCGAAACACTGCGTCAACTGCTGCACCTGGGCGCGACGGTGCGTGCGCTTATCTTTACCGCCTTTGACACCGATGACCGCATTGTGGAAGCGGTGCGCGCCGGGGCCAAAGGCTATCTGCTGAAAGGCGCGCCGCGCGCCGAACTCTTCAATGCCATCCGCGTGGTATATAGCGGCGGTTCGCTGCTGCAACCGGTGATCGCCTCGAAACTGCTCAACCGGCTCACCCAACCCGTGCCCGAAAGCCTGACTGCACGCGAACAGGAAGTGCTAGCATTGATCGCCCAGGGGCTACCCAACAAAGAAATTGCCGAACGCCTGGTCATCACCGAGCGCACGGTCAAGTTTCATGTCAGCGCCATCATGGGCAAGCTGGGTGCCACCAATCGCACCGAAGCCGTTGCCCTCGCCCGCCAGCGCAACCTGCTGACCTGACACCAATATCTGATATCAATACTGTAGTTTCACAACCACCTTGTGCTGGCTGATCTTTTGTACAGCGCATATCCCGACCCGACGATCGATGCGTCGGGTCTTTTTTATTGGTAAAGTGAGGCCAGCAAACGTAACAACCAGCAAATATAAGTAAAAGTGAGAAAGTCTTTGTAAAAACTACCGGTCACGAATTGCGCAAATTTCACGAATGGTCAAGGAAAAATTCGGTTTATTCGGTTCATTCGTGACTAAGCTTTTTAAGAA
>DAOTTR010000460.1:0-4687 GCA_034437715.1 Caldilineaceae bacterium | reverse complement strand
CAGCATGAAAACCGGAGTTTGATGTAGCAATGATCAGCGTGCCGGGGAGTGCCCAGGAAAAGTTCTCAGTACAGATCTACAGTTGGGCAGTCCCCGGCACGCTATAGCGCAACTCCGCTTCTCAAATTGAACTCAGGATAGATATTAGCAATTGATGATTGACTATTCGCCTATTGTTCCATCCACCAGGTTTCAATGGCGTTATAGTTGGGCAATTCGCCGTGATATTGGGGAGTAGCATCCTGCACCGTGTTGCGGATCACCCACGGGCGCACCGAACGGTAGAGCACGATCTTGGGCAAGCGTTGATTGAAGATCGCTTGTGCTTCTTGATAGTATTCTTTGCGCGTCTCCTGATCAAGCGTGGTGCGGCCTAATGCATAGAGTTCATCCAGCCGCGTATCCGACCAGCCACCCGTATTCCAGCCTTTGCCATCAGCATAGGTGGCATCGCTGCGATAGTAAATGGCCGTTGAATCGGGATCAAAGCCCCACGAATTGCAACCCGAGTAGAGATCCCAATTCATGGTGACATAGTAGGCTTCGTTGGCGGCGGCACCAGTACCCATGCTCTTCATTTCCACATTGATACCCACCTTTTGCAGATTGTCGGCCAGGAAGACCACCACATTGGATGGATCAGCCGAGCCAAAGTTGATTTCCAACTTTTGGTTGGCGAAATCCCAGCCGCCTTCTTCGAGCAGTTGCTTGGCCAGTTCGGGATCATAGTTGTAGCTTTTGATCGCGGGGTTGGGCAGCAACCACGAATGCCCCAGGGGTGTATCCCACACTTGGGCGGTTTCGCCTAGGAACTCTTGCACCAGTGTCTCGCGATCGATGGCGTGGGCAATGCCTTCAAGCACTTTGGGGGTCAGGTAGGAGCGATTGAAGTTGACCGCCAGGCTACAATAAACCGCGGTCGGTTGCCAATAGATAGTAAAATCGGGATTGTCCACAAAGCGTTCCAGGTCGGCGACGGGGGTATTGGCCGTAATATCAATCGAGCCATCCTCCAAGCCAGCCGGAATCACATCCGAGGAACTCAGAATCAGCCAGTTGATTTTTTCGATGTGGGGCGCGCCGCGGAAATAAGCTTCGTTGCGTTCAAATTCGATATATTGATCTTCAACATAGTTGGCAACTTTGAAGGGGCCCGTGCCAACCGGCGTCTTGAGAAAAAAGTCCATCTGGCCAAAAGCGTCGGGATCATCCAACGGCCCTTGTTCGAGCAGATGTTTGGGGAGGATGCTAATAATGGCCGAGTTCAGATAGACTGCGGCGTCAGGCTTCGCCGAGGTGAATTCAATGGTGAAGTCATCCAACACTTTGATGCCTTCGATTTCCGTAGACGTGCCGTCACGAAATTCACGCGCGCCCACAATCGACATCAACTGTTCGGCACCGGTGCTGGGAATATTGGGCCACAGCACCAACTTATAGGTGAACTCGACATCGGCAGCGGTGAAAGGCGTGCCGTCGTGCCAAGTCACATCCTGGCGCAATTTGTAGGTAAGCTTGGTTTGGTCTTCGGAAAAAGACCAGCTTTCGGCCAATTCGGGAATCACTTCACTCGCGCCGACATTCCAACTCACCAAGCGATTGTAGATCATACGAAACAGCTCGGCTTGGACACCCGCCGGGGCATTGAGCGGATTGAAACTACCATAGGGGCTAAATTTCTGGGGATAGGCATATTTCAACGTGCCGCCATCCTGAATTTCGCCAGCTTCGGCCCTGGTTACCTCCTGTTCAACGACGGGGGTTGCCGTGCCAGCAGGCGCGCTGGCCGTCTCCTCGGTCACCGGGGCTGCGCAGGCAGACACCACCAGACTCAAGATCAACAACACTGTTACACCGAGCCACATTTTTTTTGCGTGCATAGGAATTTCTCCATTGGAATGAGGTTGAGGCTTGCCATGCTAGTGCAGTAATTGCCAGAGAATTGTACTATAATCTTTTATAGGTGGCAAACACGTTTTTTGCGCCAGGCTTGCCCTTATGATGGGAGACAGGGAGACACGAGACACGAGACAAGGAGACCAAGCGACCACCAGACCAAGCGACCACCAGACCAAGCGACCACCAGACCAAAATACATTCTGCGCCTTGGGCATTGATCTGTGTGGGTGTAACGCTTTTTGTAGCACCCTAGTACAGTTGGGCGTAGATACCACGGCAGTTAATAAGGCACGTTACCCGTGTACATCATGGTAAAAATAGGGTACCTTATTTACGCTGGGATCTACTAGTAATACTCGTTGTAACGGCTAGTTGCTCCACAAGCGGGCAAGTTTCTGCTTTAATGACAAACAGTGAAACAAACTTACGATTGAAAAGACCTTATTCCGATTTAATTTAGTGCATGCGTAGGTGCGGTTACAAACCGCACAAAGCTGGCTCCACCCTGATTGTGCGGTTACAAACCGCACCTACAGATTTGCAAAATCAAATCGGAATAAAATTTAGTATAGCAGTAAAAACTGCATTCCACGCTGAGCGTGCGGAACCAACATTTTTCCCCTTACTGACAGTGTCACCTTGCCTTCGGCAACTTTGTGGTAGGTCATGGCGTGGAAAATTCAGTGGGCAATGGCGGCGCGGTAGCAGACGTGGCCGGGATCGGGGTTGGGCTTAAACCGGCAAGTGGTGCCGATAGATCTGAGACCAAAAAGGCGGCAATCCAGCGTCCATCCACAAGTTGGAACCAATTCTGTGCTGAATTACTGCCGATAATCTCAACTATCTGATTGGCCGTCACGCCGCCCACAATGGCAAAGGTTGTATCTGGCCCGGCACGCAGATTGGCATTGCGATTGACCACGCCACGCGTCCGTATCGTCGCTGCCGGTGCTTCCATAGGCGTACGGGCCGATGATGTTGGCACAAGGACAGCGGTGGGCACAAGGGCATTGGATTGTACCGTTGGTGATGTATCCGCATCGGCTTCAGCAATGGGTGCGGCAGGCGCCAAATCGCGCATAGAGAGATCTAACTGTAATAAGGCCGCATAAAAGGATAGAAATACTTGCTCATTGGCTACCGCTATATCAAAGACGAAGAAGGTTGTTACAGGTGTATTGCCTGACACACATTGCGGCAGAATATAGCCAGGGTACGCAGATTGATAAAACTGATTGGCCGAACGCATATTGTCCATGGGGTAGCGCTGTTGCCCGATCAGCAGGTTCACTTCACCGGCCCCCACACAATGACTACCCCTATCGCCAATCGGCAAAAGTGTCCCGGTCAACACCAGAAATAGGTCATTGCGCGGACGGGTATTATCCGGCAACGTATCCCACAAATCAATCCGTTCCAATGTGAATTGAACACCTTGGTGGCTCACCACCCCAAAACGAAAGACCGCGCTAGCTTTTGCGGATAGGGGTAACGCGAAAGTAGCAGATGAAGCGGCGCGTGTCACGGCGGGCACCGGGGTAAATGTTTCGGTTGGGATGGGTGTCGGTGTGAGCGTGGGTGTGGGTGTATGTGTCGGTGTGGGGGGCGGTGGTAGGCTATTCTGTTGAAGGATGCCTAAGGAAGATGGCAATTCAACTGACTGATTCATATAAGTGAGGACCGCCGTCGTTTGGTTCACAGGCGCGACAAAGGGCAGCAGGAGAATTTCCGGTTTGCGGCCAGCCAGACAGTGG
Source organism: Caldilineaceae bacterium (assembly GCA_034437715.1). Classification (GTDB taxonomy): domain Bacteria; phylum Chloroflexota; class Anaerolineae; order Caldilineales; family Caldilineaceae; genus JAHBVH01. Next base: position 1,034 of record DAOTTR010000460.1, on the reverse strand, counting down.
ATGAAGACACCTGTCCCTGGGGCGTCGATACCATATGCGGGACGGGTCTTTTCCCGGCTAGCAGTTTCATATTGGATGTCACCGATTTGCAAGGCAAAATCACCGCGCTCAAGGCAGGCCGAGCCATACAATTCCCTTGCTGTTCCCACTAGCACAATATAGCCATCCCAAAAATCGACACGCTGTAAGTTCAGGGTCACATTTCCATATTCAATGTCAATTTGTATCGATGCAAAAGAGACAAGCGGTTGTGGCAGCACCTGTGGTAGCGTTGCCCCCAAAGCCGGTGAAAGCAGAAAACACGCCTGCGCTAGGCACAATAGCAAGAATAAAATAAATCGAAAACAATCGCGTGGTCGTCTACGTAGTACCCGCGCAAGAACGGCACCCAAACCGGCAAACTTCATATTGGAAAATTCCTTTGCAACCAGCGCGGGGTACATAGCCGCACCTTATGTAGGTCACGTTTGTAACGTGACCTACTTGTTCCATGCAAACCATCCGATGCTTAACCGAACAAGCGTCGTCGATCAAGGCTTGGCTTGGGCGCGGTTGCGACCTTGGACAGATTGTCACGTACCATACGTGACCTACGGTAAACTTTGATAAATTTCTTACGAGTATACAACAAAAGATTACAATTATGTAATCCGACAAACCATGCACATATCCATCTCTATTTCGTATCATCTCAATAACTTACGGTAGGGGCACGAGGTGGGGCGGGTGAACGTTTACTTTCATCCTGTAAATTACTTCCGCCCCACCTCGTGCCCTACTTATTGAGAAGACACCCTATTTCCTAGAAAAAGAGTACCTAGCACAGTTGGGCGTAGATACCACGGCAGTTAATAAGGCACGTTTACTCGTGTACATCATGGTAAAAACAAGGTGCCTTATTTACGCCGGGATCTACTAGTTCTACTTTGGCACTTTAAAGCTGTAAGAGATTCAACAGGAATTTAGGGAGTGAATATAACACTTTCCAGAAAGTGACCATCAAACTATTAGTCAGGAAACACTGGTTTGGTCAC
>DAOTTR010000459.1:0-9859 GCA_034437715.1 Caldilineaceae bacterium | reverse complement strand
AACATCCATTGTACCCTCCGCACAAATTCGGACGATTGGACAAAAATAATGGATTCTATATCATAGAGCGTCCGATTCAGTAGCGGTATCATACCTGTAGTGGCTCTGTTCTCAAAATACACAAGCAATGGCAACAACATCAGGAGAATGTCATGCAAACAATTCTAGGCGCAGGTGGGGCAACTGGGGTCGAGCTGGCGAAAGCGCTCAAAAATTTTACCAACGAGATTCGGCTTGACTGCCGTGCCGCTACATGATGCTTTCAGTTGGGCCTATGCCCATTTTGTACTGGAAGATGAAATGCGTCTGTCGCCAGAAACGGTAGATGCCGCCTCCAGCCTAACCCGTCAAGTGCTCCATTATGCGGCGGCTGTTGCTTGACAAAATCACTGCCCTGCACAATGAATGGTGTAACAGTTAACCATTAACCGTTACACCATTAACCATTTATTACCGCACAATCACCGGCAGATAGAGCCGATAACCACTCGGCCCACCATCGTTCCCCACCCGTACCCGCTGTTGTACCAGGTCGCTGCTGCCGTCAACCCCGCCGGTCAAGCGCAGCGTGACCAGATACTCACCCGCTGTGGCATAGGTGTGCGTGGGGTTACGGACTGTACTGGTGTTGCCATCGCCAAAGTCCCACTCAATGCTGGTAAACTCACCGCTGGAGGTGTTACTAAAGCTCACCGTGAGTCCAGCGGTGTTGCTGCTCTGGTTCGGATTGAAGCCGGCCAGCGGCGGGCCGGAGCCATCATAAGCGCCGAGAATGGCGTACGCTTTATTATTATTCTGGTGTACCTCCGCAATGGTCCCCTCCGGGTCGATCACGGCGTAGATGCGGGGGAAGCGCTGCCCTTCGGGGATGCGCCAGGCCAGGCGGACGATAGCGCTGCCGCGGGCGACCAGCTTCCCGTTGACCGTCACTGCGGTTTCGCCGTTGACCCCAACCAGCGGCGTGCCACCGGCATCCGGATCGCCCTGGTAGAAGCGCACGTTGACGGGGCTCTCAATGGCACGCAGGCTGTAGTTGTTGATGCGTGCGGTAATCGTGACGGTTTCCCCCGCTTGGGCATTGGGTGGATCGAAGATGATATCCTTGGTCAGGTTGAGCTTGTATTCCGGCGTCGCGTAGCCCAACCGTTCTCGTTCATTGCGCCAAGGGAGCAGGAAAGCCGGATCAGGCTGCTGACCATAGTTGGTCTCCCACCAGCCGGCCGGGAACCCAGGGCGGCTCAGCTCTGGTTGCACAGCGTAATCCATCACAATCGCGCCATTGGTCGCCCAGTAGAGATAAGGGGTGATGCGATAGTTGGCATCGGCGATCTGCGAGTTGACATTACCGTAGACGATTTTGACCCCAAACCACTCGCCCAGGTTGACCTTTTGCGTGGAAATTTCAGCTTTGTTATAGCTGTTTTGTATGCCAATCTCCAGCCCCGCGCTTGCTTTGCCAAAATCCTTGGCCCCACCCAACTTGGCCCCCACCTCCAACTCCAACGTGCGACTCTTGGTCGCCCCCTGTTCGACATCCTCTTGATAGGTGATCGTACGCGTCTGCCCAAAGCTGGTGTCCCAGCTGATCGTCTGCGCTTGCAAATTGGTCAGCGGCATGATCGCTTCGGCAAAGCCACCGCCGGTGCGGATCTCCTCCACCGTTTCGGCATAGGAGAGGATATTGGCCGGCTGCGAATCGGGGATATACGCGTAACCGGTCCAATCCTTGGCCGAAAACCAAGTGAGCTGTGGTGTACCACGGGGGCGGACCACCAACACATGGCCGACGAGTGCCCCATTTGCCAACACCTCAAATTCGTAGACATCGTAATCGACAATACTCGCCAGAATGCGGTCATCCTGCCAGACGTAATCCTCGGTGACATCGGTGTAAGTCGCGGTCTGCCCTGCGACCTTCTCAAAACCTTCGCCATACTTGCGGTTCATGCTGGCTTCGAGCGAGATGCCCACCGCGCTCAGGTTGCCGCCCAGGCTCTCGGCGATCGCCCAATCGCTGTTGAGTTGGGTGCTGATGCTGCGCTGTTGTTGGCTGCCCTTGGTAAAGGTGGCGGTGAATTTGTTGTTCAACCCACCGCAGGCCAGCCGCACATCTTCGGTGAAACAGTCGCTCACATCAAAACTTTCTTCGCCAAAGATGTCGTAATGGGTGGGCGGCGCTTTGACGATGATCAACGGCTGCCCCACCTGGGTCACCGTGCCCCGTTTGGTGTAATTGCCCAGTTGCAGATGGCTTGGTCCACCGACGGCCAGGGCAAAGGTGCGATAGTGACCAGGGGCACTTTCGATCTGATTTGTATTGAGTGTTTTGGCAACCAGCGTCACACTCTGTAAATTGCTGCTCGCACTGTAGACAACCAGATTCATACTTTGCCGGAGACTGCCACTTTCTGGGAAGAGGGTTGGTGCCGCGACCGCAATTTCTACCCGATCCGCACGCACCTGGCGCACCCCCAGAAAACGATAGCCGAGCTTTGCTGTCTCCTGCTGTACCCCCGGCAAACCATCGGGCATCGTGTCATGGCGCAATTGTTTTGTCGCCTGTAACTGGTCATCGACGCTAAAGAGTAAGAGGTCGGTGCCCACCGCCAAGACCAGGTCACTGCGCCCGTCGTGATTCAGATCCGCCGCGGCGAGGTTGGTAGGCGAGTTATGGCTCGGCACCAGGATGTCGAGCGCCGTCATGGTCGAATTGACCACCCGCTCCAGCCCATCGACCGTTGGTGTATTGGGATCATCGCCCAAACGCAGCAGCAACACAAAGGTATCGTCGCCCCCTGGGTCAAAATCCTGCACGGTGCGGCGCGCCCCGGCCACCAGCGCCAGTTCGGCTTTGCCATCTTGATCAAAATCACCACTGGTCAGATCCAGGTTGAGATTGGCCAACCCCGTCCCATTTGGTTCGGCCGGGCCGTTAAAGATCAACCCGCCGGCTTTGGGCACCAGGGTGTTGTTGGCGAAATCATAGACCCGTACGTAGAGATTCCACTGCCCCGGCCCAATGTCGGCCAGATCTTGCCGCGTCGCGATTAGAGCTAACTCGGCCTGCTGGTCGCCGTCAAAATCGCCCAAGGTCACGGCAAATTGGGCATAGAGCGCCGGGCTGACCGGCAACGGCTCATCGGCGACGCTGACCAGCAATTCGGGCAGGCTAGTGCCACGATTGGCATAGACGTTCGTGTGGATCAGCCCATCCGCCCCCTGCCAGGCCACGGCAAATTCTTCGGCCCCGTCACCGGTCATGTCTCCGGCGGCCAAGTGGATGCGGCCAGTTTCATCCCCGGCCGAGCCAGGGACCAGTGGCCCATCAATCGTAAAGCGGCTCTCCTGTAGTGTTAACGAAACCGCCTGGGTCACATACACTTTAATGCTCCGATCGACCCCTTCCCAGGCTGAGACAAAGCTGTCAAAGCCCTGGCCGGTCAGATCAACGGCAATGCTATCCAGGTGGCGGCGATTGGTGGCCGCCTGATTCTGGTCAACGCGCTCTTCCAGCCGATTGCCGTAGGTGAAATCCGGCCCGGTGCTGTTGGTATCTTTCTGCTTGTAGATCTGCTGAAAGGTTGCTGTCTCTACCGGATCGACGCCCGGTCGGATTGGATTTTCGGGACAATTCCTAGGTTCATAGGGAAAGGGTTGACTGTTGTTCGGATCGTGCGGGCTGCTGCAAAAGGGTTCGCTGGTGACAAAAAAGCTGTTGCTGCCGCGGTCCAGTATTTCACTTTGCACAAGGGGTTCATCATCAGCTACCGTCGCAGCCGTCACCGGTGCGGCCGCGGTGGCCACGGGCGCAACGGCCTGCGCCTGCACCGCGCCGCCGCCCAGTACGGTTAACCAGAGCAGTGTACTGATCAAGAGCATGTGTAGTAGTCGGTTCATCTTATTTTCCTTTGTTCAACTGTTCCCAGAGCATAACGACAAACGCCGTCAAGCTGGGAAAATACTGTGTTTCCTCGCCACCAACACGCCGCACGGTAAAACGCCAGGGATGATTGGCATCGGCGCGCCAGATGCGCAGGAGGTAGGTGTAGTGCTGACCGGTCAACTGACCAACATCATAGCTAGGTGGTTGTTTCATGAGTTGCTTCCTTTGGATCTCACCTTATCCGTGTTACTACTCCGTGTCGCTACCAGGCTGTCGCCATTATCCGGCCGGGGCGTTACCAAAACGTGACCACGTTGTAAACAGAGCGTTACCACTGCGTAGAGGCAAGGATTACGTTCCAGCGTAAGCAGGGGTATAATAGCGAGCGCGCCCTTGAACAGTAGTGGCCGGCCCGGAGCCAGCAGCAGGGCGAACATCAGATTCAATCTTAACGCGTTGGATAGATAGACAGAGCTATGGCCCATTTATCGCTGCGGTTGCTGGGTACCTATGATGTGCAATTGGCCGAGCAGCCCGTGACCAATTTTCGTTCCGTCAAGAATCAAGCCCTCCTGGCCTACCTTGTTGCCGAAGCTGATCGGCCCCACAGCCGCGCCGCGCTGGCTGGCTTGCTGTGGCCCGAACAACCCGACTCCCAGGCGCTGCTCAATCTGCGCCAGACGCTCTTTCGTCTGCGCAATCTGCTCCAGAACGATGAGGCCCACCCGCCCTTTTTACAGATCAACGCAACGGCCGTGCACTTTAATCGCCAGAGCAATAGCTGGTTCGATGGGGCAGCCTTTGTCGAGTTGTTGGCAATGTGTAGCCACCATGCCCGTACGGTGGACGACCACGAGCAGAACAGTCACCGACGCCACTGCCCCGCATGTAGCGAACGGCTGGCACAGGCGGTTGCGCTCTATCGGGGCGAGTTCATGCATGGGATTTACATTGATGAAAGTCCGGCCTTGGAAGAGTGGCTACTGCTGCGCCGCGAATGGTTTCATCACCAGGCGTTGGCTGCGCTCCAGGATCTGGCGGCGTGGCATGAGGGGCAACGGCACTACGCCCGCGCCTATGACTATGCGCGGCGTCAGGTTGAGCTAGATCCCTTGCGTGAAGAAGCGCACCAGCAACTGATGCGCGCCCTGGCCCTCGACGGCAAACGGAGCGAAGCCCTGGCCCAATATGAAGCGTGTTGCACCGTGCTCTACCAGGAGTTAGGCGTCGGCCCATCCGCCGAAACCGAAGCGCTGCTCCAGCAGATTGAGCAGGGCACCGTTGGTGATACAGAGCAAGCCAACGCGCGGCAAGCACAACAAAATGGCGCAGGCGTCCTGCCCGGCAAAGCCACTGTACCCACCCCAAGCACCCCCTTCTTTGGTCGTGAAGGTGAGACAGCCAAAGTCCGCGCCATGCTGCTCGACCCGACCCACCGGCTGGTAACGCTGCTAGGGCAAGGCGGTGTCGGCAAGAGCCGCCTTGCCCTAGCAGCCGCCACCGATCTAACCGGTGCCTTTGCCGATGGGGTCTGGTTTGTTGCGCTGGATGGGGTGGAGAGCGAGGCGGGGTTGGTGGCCACGTTGGCCGCTGCGCTGGGTTTTCATTTTTCGGCTAGCGGCGAACCACAACAACAATTGCTGACCTACCTGCACCAACGCGAAGCCCTGCTGATTCTCGATAACTTTGAACAGTTGATCAGCAGCCCCCCGTTGACTGGGATGGGGCCGGAGGTGACCTTGATCCAGCAACTGCTAACCGCGGCGCCGCGGCTAAAGTTCTTGCTGACCTCGCGGGCGCGGCTCACGCTGCAAAGCGAGCAGGTGCTCTCGCTTACCGGTCTGCCCATTCCCGCGCTTGACCAACCAGCGCTGAGCGATGCAGAGCTGGTTGATCAGGCGCAAGGCTATAGCAGCATCCGACTCTTTGTCGAACGTGCACAACGTTCGGGGCTGGGCTTCACCCTGAACCCAGAGACGGCACCCCACGTGCTCGCGATCTGTCGGCTCGTGGAAGGGCTACCCCTGGGGATCGAGTTGGCCGCAGCGTGGACGGATCACTACAGTTGTGCCGAGATTGCCGAGACCATCCGCACCACGTTGGACTTTTTAGAGAGCCCGCTGCACGATGCGCTGCCACGTCATCGCAGTCTACGAGCCGCGTTTGACTACTCCTGGCGCCTGCTTGCGCCTGCCGAACAGCAGGCGCTGGCACAGATGAGCATCTTCCGTGCGCCCTATAGCCGTGAGGCCGCGCAGGCCGTGGCGCAGGTGGCGCTGCCACAACTCATGGCACTGGTCAATAAATCGCTGGTGCGCACGGTGGGGCCGGGGCGCTATGCGTTGCACGATCTGGTGCGCCAATTTGCCGGCGAAGCTGCAAACACGCGACAGCAGGCCAGTGCAGAGCACCCAGTGGCAGAGCACCCAGTGGCAGAACGCCATGCCGTCTACTACCTGCGGTTGGTGCGGACGCAAGAGGGGCTCTTTGGGCAGGAGCCGCAAAAAGCGGTTGCCCTCCTGCTACAGGAGATCGAGCATATCCGGCAGGCCTGGCATTGGGCCGTCGCCATGGCAAACACAGCTGAGCTGCACGCCGCACTCCCCAATCTGGCGCGCGCCTTCGATCTAGCGGGCCTCTATCGCGAAGCCGCGACAACCTGGCAGAGCACACTGGCCGAGTGGGGGCAGAGCCAACTTGGCGGTCAGGTGCCAGCCATCGCCCACAAGGCAGCAGCGCCACGTCAACCGCTCACCGCCGCCACACCCCTGTGGATTCAGCTGCAGATTGAAATGGCCCGCATGCAGAGGATCCTAGGGGACCACGCGCAGGCGACGCTTTGCGCAGAGGCCGCACTCGCCCAACTGCTACCTGATCGGACGGAGCTGATCCCTCTGCGCGTCGCCGCGCTGCAACAGCTCGGGATTGCCCACTACCGGCAGGGCGACCATGCCGCGGCACTCCCCTTGCTGGAAGAGGCCGTCCACTTGGCCCAACAGAGCACCGAAACCCGGTTGACCGCGGATTGTCTCTTGAGCCTGGGCGAGGTGCAGATGTACCAGGGCGATAATGCGGCGCAGCAGAGCTTCGCGGCGGCATTGGCCCGCTACCGCCACTGTGCGGACCGGCGCGGCGAGGGCGCCGCGCTGCACAGCCTTGGCCTCTTTGCCCATATGCGCAGTGAGTTTACCGAAGGCAAGCGCTGGTTTGAAGAGGCGCTACGCATCCACCGCACACTGGGCGACCGTCATTTGGAGGCCATGACGCTGCTCGGGCTAGCGAGCTTTTATGGGCAACAAGCCAACTATGCGGAATCGGACCGCTATGCCCAACAGACGCTCAAGTTGGCCCGCACCATCGGCTATCGGATCGGGGAAGTTCAAGCGCTGACCAGCCTGGGGGTTACGCAGATGCACCAGGGCGTGGCGCTGCCGGCCCGCACCTATTTTGAAGAAGCGCTCTTGATTGCCCGCCAGAGCGGTTATTTGCGCGGCGAAGGGGCGCTCCTCAACAATTTGGGCAACCTGGCCAGCGATGCCGGTGACTATGCCGCAGCCGAGAGCCACTATCGCGCCGCGTTGGCCGTGGCGCGCCAGAGCGGGGATCGCTACTTCACCTGTGCGCGCCTGCATAACCTCGGCAACATGCGGCGCTTCCAAGGCGACTACGTTGGGGCCCAAGCGCTTTATAGCGAAGCGGTGGTGATGGCGGCCGCGATCGGCGACCGCTGGATCGAAGGCAGTGCCCATGCCGATTTGGCCTTGTGCTGCGATTTCTTGAGTGCGGAAGCGGAGGCGTGGCACCATGCCACGCACGCCCTCGATCGGGCGCGCGCCATTGGAGATCGGTGGTGTGAAGCCAAAGCGTTGGCCGCCTTGGGTTGGTTGACGGCTAAGCGCGGCGCCGCAGAGGGGCTCACCCTGATTGCCGAAGCGATTGACGTGGCGCAGAAGAACCAAGAAATTGGGATAGAAGGTGCCGCCACCGCGCGTCACGGCTTTGCGCTCCTCCGGTTGGGGCAACCAGACGCGGCCGTGTCGGCGTTTGCAGCGAGCGTGGCCTTGCGTCGCGCGCTCAATGATGACGTCCAGGTAAACACTTCGCGAGCAGGGCTGGCAGCCGCCTTGTGGGCAACCGGACAGCGGGAACGTGCCTACGCGGAGGTTCTGCAGATCCTGGCCGCCATTGGCGCGCGGCCGGTCGGCGTAGCCGATGATCCGATGCGGGTCTACGGGATCTGTTACCAAATCCTGGCGGCGGTGAGCGACCCGCAGGCCACCGCACTGCAACAACGCGCCTGGCAACATATGACGGAGCAGGCTGCAGCGATCAGCAGCGCGACACAGCGCGCGCGCTTTTTGCGCGATTGCACGGAGCAACTAGGGCCGCAAACATTTAATTTCTAGAAATCACCACCGCAGTGCAAGCTATCAGGGATTTCTAACGCGATATCCGTAGACACCCGTTTGCCGCGCGCGAACTGATCAGGATGAACCGACCACTGCCGCCCAATACAAATCAGCTGACTTTGGCTTATAGAGGCCACTTGAGCGCAGTGGCAAACGCTCGACACCAATCACAAACATCAAGAGCATAGCCATGGCAACCCACCTGATCAACATGGCACTGACTATTTGGCTTTCGAACGCTTGGGCTGAGGGTGCAATCAGTCCAATGGTTTGCAACGATAGAGTCTGTTCAGGCTCAACTCCACCACCGACTTGGCTTGGACGTTGCCACGCACCGCGTTCAGCACGGCATCGGCTCGTTTGTTAATGTGCAGAGTTCTTGGCGAAACCGCTTGAATCGCTCAATTTGTCTACCATACATTCAACATTGCGCTGTTTCGCGCAGTTGTCTACCCCCAATTTTCTACGTTCACCAAAGTTCAGTTTGTAAGCATGAGTTATACTCCGCAGCAGCACATAATACCATTTTTACCGCTGTAAAAAATGTTAAATTATGGCGCTGCTCAGTATATCAACAGAAGCCATCGAACGATTAAGCTGAGGCGGTGGGCGAGGAGCGGGCAGATCACAGCAAGGACCCAACCAGTCACAACGGGAAAACAACTTCAGAAAGCCGTGATCTCGCCGGGAGCCCTTGGGGCGCGCCTCCAGCAAATGTTCGGCATGTTGCTTTGGATGACATAATAGCCTAAAACTCAGGCAAATGCTGGAGCTGCGAACAACTCAGCAGGGTGAAAACTCAGATACTCGCGTACTTCTAATTGCAACCGATCAATTTCTGCCAAAAAGCCTGATGCAGATGCACGATAGTTCGCTGGATTCTTCTCTACCTGCCGCAAATGGGCTAGTTGCCGCTGAAATCGTTCGATGCGCTCAAGGGTTACTTGAAATTCTTGATCGTTTGCAATCATCATTCCTCCGCTACAATTTCTATAATCCCACGCAATTCTCGATTGCGTTTGATCTGCCAATGCTCAATTGACGCTTGTTCGCCATCCAGTGCTGCCAGGCGCCTGATGCAGAATAAACTACAGCCAAAATGGGTTTGCGCTGTGCCATGCTCAAATAGCAAACGTATTTCTCCCACAAGTTGATCAAAGTCGAACGAAATTTCCATCAAAATAAACAGGCTCATATAGGTAAGCAGGTGAAATTCGCCTCTTTTTCACGAGGAGCGAAGTGCAATTTCACTTATCTGCCCATATGAGCGCTATTTTTACACGATAAACTGTTGCCGACGCACAGCTTTATTTTCAATCTTTACCGTCTGCAATTTTGACAGTTATTCCAATAATTGCGCTATTCTTCATTGGTTTTCTTTCTCTCTTTTGTAAGTCTGATGCCAAGACCTTTTCCCACAATTTGGGCATTTCCTCAAATTTCTAGGATTGCCCGTCGCTTTCCAGCGAATTCCGCCAAAATCCCAATATGATTCTTCAAAATTACACCCCAGACATTTCATAAACCAAAGGCGCGAATCCGCTTCCATTGACTTCGCCCACGAAGC
>DAOTTR010000458.1:0-1624 GCA_034437715.1 Caldilineaceae bacterium | reverse complement strand
TTAGGAGATGCAAATCGTGCTAAAGCACACGGCAATTGTGCCGCAAAACTTCGGGTACCCTCTGGGTGCCTTATATCCCACCCTTGAAAGATGTGGGATTTACGGGCTTTCCCTTAAATCACCCACCCAAACTGTCCTGATTGGTCCCGATCAACCTTTTGCAATCATTGGCGAACGCATCAACCCTACGGGCCGCAAAAAGTTGGTCGCCAAAGGCCGACCGATTATCAACAGCGTCACCGGCGAGGAGGATCGGCTAGAGACCATCTTACCCGTAGTCGCCGAATATAATGTCCCCGTGATCGCCATCAGCAATGACGAATCGGGCATCAGCTACGATCCCAAGGTGCGCTTTGGCGTGGCCAAGAAGATTGTCAAACGCGCCGAAAGCTATGGCATCAAACCCGAAGATGTGCTGATCGACCCGCTGGCTATGCCGGTGGGGGCGATTGCCAGCGCGGGCTATGATCTCTTTACGCTGGTACGCATGATCCGCGACGAATTGGGCTGCAACACGATCTGCGGCGCAAGCAATATCAGCTTTGGCATGCCCAATCGTGCGCTGCTCAATGCCACCTTTATTGCCATGGCAATTGCGGCGGGAATGCCCTGTGCAATTACCAATCCACTGGAACAGGAGATCCGCAACACCGTCTATGCCGCCGATGTGCTCATGGGCCACGACCCCAAGATGAATTATCTCATGGCCATGCGCAAACTGGCGGCCCAACAAAACGCAGCCGCACATGGCACAGGCACGGAGGCCGCGCCCAATGCCAGCGATGAACGGCGCGCCGCGCGCGATGCCCGCCGCAGCGCCCGCCGTGAACGCTAGCCCAAAGGAGATGCTTATGCCTACGACTATCGCCCAAATCGCCATTGTAATCGAACGCAACGCTAATGAGATTATCGAAAAATTGGGGCAGCTCACTGACGAACAACTCAATCGACCACTGCCCGTGCCCGATGCCAACTCCCTCTTTGCGATTGCCACGCATACCGTTGGCATGGGCGAATTTTGGGTGCTCAGCCTAGTCGGTGGCCGCACGGTGGCGCGCAATCGACCAGCAGAATTTCAGGCAACCGGCCAAGGCGCAGCGCTGATCGCACGCTTCCAGCAGTGGTTGCAGGATATCCATGCGGTGTTAGATCCGCTACCAGACGCAGCCCTGCACCAGCAAGTCCAGCCGCCGCGCGAATACAGCATCACCGGCGGTCTAGACGAAGGACCGCTGACCGTATTCGATTGCCTGTTGCATGTGGTAGAACACACCGCTACCCATCTAGGCCATATCCAGTTGACGGTAGATTTTTTGCAGGCAGGCGCGCTCGATATTGATCCGGCAAGCAAATAGCAATACACCTATAAACTTATCAAGCGGAGCGGCAGTATGAAAACCGATTATGACTATATTGTTCTTGGCTGTGGTGGCATTGGCAGCGCCGCGCTCTATTGGCTCGCACGGCGCGCCGGTACCGCGGTGTTGGGTATCGAACAATTTAAACTTTTTCATGTCAATGGCAGTTCGCAGGACTATTCGCGCATTATCCGCCACTACTATCACAAGGATAATTATGCCCGCCTGACCCCCCACACCTATGCCGCCTGGGAGACCGTGAAACA